>DASPUA010000301.1:0-5469 GCA_035623135.1 Thermodesulfovibrionales bacterium
GTTACCCCGTCCACTTCAGAGGCTCTTCTCAAGGGGATTATCCATCTCGCCCTTGCCCAGAGGACCCATCTCAAGAAGGATGCACCTTCAATTCCCCGCTTTAATGAGCTTGTTGCTTCTGTAAGTTCCTATACGCCGTCATATGTGGCATCTGTAACTGGCCTCTCGGAAAAAGAGGTGGTGGATGCTGCCTCGTTGTTCCTTGAATCGTCTCCACGGGTTATTGCCATGAGCCTCGGGGCGAACGAAAACGAGAAGGGGAAAAACACGGTGCTTACTGCAGCCGATCTCCTCATGCTCACCGGCGAAGGCCCCCGCGGACTTCAAATACCATGTGAATACAATAATAGCTTTGGGATGTGGAAGATGGGGGTTGCACCCGACCGTCTCCCCGGATTTCAGAAACTCACCCCCAGCGGCAAGGACGCGTTCCAGATGCTCTATGAACCAGACCGGATAAGCGCCCTGTTTGTAATGGGGGAAGACCCTGTGGTCAATTTTCCTAATGCGAGCCGCGTAAAGCAGATGATAAGCGCTCTCGATTTTCTCGTTGTCCAGGACGAACGGCTTACGGAGACTGCCAAGCTTGCCCACGTGGTGCTGCCCACTGCTGTGTGGGTGGAGACGGACGGGACCTACGTGAACGCAGCCGATATTTCTCAGATGACAAAAAAGATGCTCACCCCACCTGGCGAAGCGCAACCTGCCTGGCAGGCGCTCAATGAACTTGCGCGCCTCTTTGACCCACGTGTGGTCAAGAATGACTTTCACTCTCTCAGAGAAGAGATAGCTGGAATTGAGGTGGACGCCTATGCGGATTTGCCGAGGTTGGTACCTACCGAGTTTCGCCAGCTTGAGAGCCCGGACGAGAAGTACCCCATTCTCATGATCACCGTAACGCTCATGCAACACTCAGGGACGCTTTCCCTCGCTTCGAGAAATCTCAGAAAGGTCAAGCCGGAAGGGTTTATTGAGGTGAGCGACAAGGATGCTGTCAGTTATGGTATCCAGAATAACCGGTTTGTTACAGTCACCTCACGCCACGGTTCAATAGTGATAAAGGCACACATTACAAGTGATGCAAAACCCGGTGTGGCCTATGTCCCCATCCACTTCCCTCTGGCGAATGTGAATAACATCACGGGTATTGCCCATGATGGTGCGGTTCCCAGCTGTGCGGTCCGTATCGAACCGATTAACGAAAGCAGATAAAGAAGGGGGACAGAGGTCTTCTCTTCTCTTGAGTTTCTCCCATAGGAGAATAGTCTTCGCGGTGCTGCCGTACTGGTTACGAAAGTCTTTGATGCGGCAGTTCTGCTCTTCTCCACACCCCCTGGTGGTATAATAATGAATGCATAGGTATCCCAGAGTGATTGTTGCCGGGCTTAAGGGCGGCTCAGGAAAGACCACCATTGCCCTGGGCCTTGTTGTTGCATTGAAGGCCCGTAAGGGATTAAAGGTCATTCCGTATAAGAAGGGTCCTGACTATATAGACGCGGGGTGGCTCGCTCGCGCCGCCGGTACACCATGCTACAACCTTGACCCGTTTCTCATGCCTAAAGAAAAGGCGTTCGAATCGTTTGTCTCCCATTTTGACGGAAACGTCGCGGTAATCGAAGGCAACAGAGGACTATACGATGGCGTGGATGAAGAAGGATCGTACAGCACAGCAGAGCTTTCAAAGCTCTTAAAGTCTCCCGTAATCCTGGTTGTAGATTGCACCAAGGTGACCAGAACAGCAGCTGCGTTGGTATTGGGCTGCATGCACCTGGATACGCAGGTCAGCATTAAAGGGGTAGTGCTGAACCAAATATCAGGGAGCAGACATGAGGGGGTAATCAGAAAATCCATAGAGAAATACTGTGGATTGCCTGTGCTGGGAGCGATACCGAGACTGCGCTCAGGAAATCTCCCTGAACGCCATATGGGGCTCACCCCCCACCAGGAACATGGTGACACGGATCGCGCAATATCGGCGGCAGGGGACATGGCAATGGAGTATCTTGACATTGAAGAGATTTTGAAGATCGCGAATGACTCAGAGCCATTGCAAAATAAAGATGATGCCGTATTCAACGGGAAATCTCCTGAAAGGGACATAAAGATCGGAGTGATTCGGGACACCGCATTCCAGTTCTATTATCCTGAAAACTTCGAGGAACTTGAGAAAAAGGGAGTCCAAATTGTGGAAATAAACTCGCTCGAAGATGGTCTGCTTCCTGATATCCATGCCCTTTACATAGGGGGAGGATTCCCGGAGACCCATGCCTTAGACCTTGCGCGTAATACAAGATTCAGGGAAGCACTTCGCAGGGCTATCGAAGGGGGGCTCCCTGTATATGCTGAATGTGGCGGACTTATGTTTCTTGGAGAGGCCCTTATAGTGAGGGGAGAGAGGTATCCCATGGCAGGTGTCTTCCCCCTTGTGTTCGAGATGAGGAACAAGCCGCAAGCACATGGATATACCATTGTGGAGGTGGAACAACAGAATCCGTTTTATCCAGTGGGAACCATTATGCATGGACATGAATTCCACTATTCCGCTGTTCTCAATTTCCCCGGAGATGACATGCTCCCTACCGCATTCGGGATGAGGAGGGGAAGTGGAATTGGAAGTGGAGTGGATGGCCTATGGTATAAAAATGTGTTTGCTACCTACACCCACCTCCATGCATATGGTGCGCAGGAGTGGGTTGAGGCGATGGTGAAGCTGGCGAAGAAATTCAACGAAACCAGGACCTCGCTCAGTGTCTGAAGCATTTGTTGATGGGCAATGAGGATGGGCCTGTTAAAGGAGGATATACGAGGCGCACTCCTTGAGGGGGACTTTGCGAAGGTTGTGCAGCATGCCATTGAAAACAAAAAAGTATTCAGTATCTTGATCTCATTCACGTATGATAAAGAAAGCATCTTATGCTGGAGGGCTATCGAAGCAATGGGTAAGGCTGCAGGCGCTGTTGCAAGGGAGGATCCGTCAGCAGTGAGAAATATTGTCCAGCGCCTCCTGTGGTCCATGGGTGAGGAGTCAGGGGGTATCGGATGGAGTGCTGCAGAGATGCTAGGAGAGGTTGTGATCAACGCTCACGAGACCTGTGGAGATATCCCGCCAATCCTCCTCTCATACAAGGATGAAGAAAGTTTTCTTCCGGGTGTCCTCTGGTCCATAGGAAGGATTGCAGGAGCCGGGATGAGTAATGGAGAGGGAGCTGAGGAGGTTGTGACACAATCTCTCTCACATAGGAGTCCCTTGGTGAGGGGGCTTGCACTTTCTGCTGTTTCGGCGCTCAACATAATGAACGAGGAAGTGAAGTCTTTGATCAGTGACAGTGAGGGCTTCAGGGTGTATGAGGATCGTGAACTGGTTGAAAAGACCGTAGGGGGAGCTGCACGAAGAGTATTGGCTGAACTGGCTACACATACATAAGCCATCATGGTATGGAGGGTTGATTGAAGCCAAGGATAAGAGAAGACAAGGATGAATCGGCCCGATGTCCTTTTTGCAGCGGAACGCTTCCGATGCCCAAAGTAATGAGGACAGAGACGGGGGAATTCATCGGGGGAAGGTGCGAGTGTGGGGCTGTCTATGCATGTGATCCCACAGGGCATAATGTGGGTGAGGCGTACCTTGACGCGTTAATCTATGCATCCGGCGGGGATTGGAACAAGGTGCAATCCCTTGGTGCCGAGGGTTTGCGTGAAGCGGTGCGTAACTATGATATGGGAGCACATAGAATGTGGGAAATAAGGGATATCCGGAGGGATTATACATGCAAGATCATCTTCATAAAGGTCGAGCCACCAAAATGATAAATGACATAAATTGGTCAATAAGTTATTTTTATTTGACCACAGGCAGTACATTGTATTATTGTGTTACACTTCTTGTGAGTGAGCTTTCTCAATAAACTATCAATTGCAGGTATACACGGAGGGGCTCCCTTCGAGTGAGAAGAATCAAATGCGTTAATAGCTAGAAAGGAGGAGTTTTGTTATGCCGATGATGGAATTTCAGGGCAAACAGTATGAGATTGACGAGGATGGGTACCTTGTGAACCTCGATGACTGGAGCAAGGAACTGGCTGAGCACATTGCAAAATTAGAGGACGTCCAGATGACCGACGCCCACTGGGAGGTGGTCAATTTCCTCAGGGATTATTACCAGAAGTACCAGATTGCCCCCATGATAAAGATTCTGGTAAAGGAAATTGGAAAGGTCATGGGTCCTGAAAAAGGAAATACCAAGTATCTCTATGAACTGTATCCTGGAGGCCCTGCGAAGCAGGCATGTAAGATTGCCGGACTCCCGAAGCCGACAGGATGTGTATAGAGAGATAGACGCTGCACACGGTGAGATAGGGACCTCCTATCTCACCTCATTTTGAATCATTCAAATGAAAAGGGAGGGGCAAGAGTGGAATCGTATGTATGAGTCGATGTGTGCTGTTCCTCTGAGTATGCTCTTCTTATTGCCGTTATTAATTCCTATGAGGGTAGCATCGTGACACTCTGGAATTTCCTAGCCAATAAGAAATCCGCTCTGTTGAAGAGATGGTTTGACGTTGTCATGGAGCCATATCCTGCTGAAACCTCAGGCCTTTTGAAAAATCAAGAGAAACAGTTCACCAATCCTGTGGGATACACAATCTCTCATGGTTTGGAACACATCTTTGACATGCTGATAGATGAAAAAGGAGCTGACCTTGAGGGGATGGTTCCCTTTCTCGACAGTATTGTGCGGATCAGGGCTGTGCAGGATCTGAGACCATCGCAGGCCCTCTCCTTTGTGTTTCATCTGAGGAGTGTAATCAGGGAAGAACTGGCATCAGAGGCAAAGGAGTTCTGCGAGGAGATGGCAATTCTTGAGTCCAGAATAGACGCCATTGCCCTTATGTCCTTTGATATCTTCGTGAAATGCAGGGAAAAGGTGTATGAGCTCAAGGCGAACGAAGTGAAAAACAGGACCTTCAGGCTGCTTCAGATGGCGAATCTGGTATCCGAGGGGCGCAAGGAACAATCGGACTAGATTGGTGAAAATGTTGTTAACCGAAAATAACAAGAGGTAATACCATGGGATCCGTATTTGCGTTTTTTGCAGTGATTGCACTCACGCTCATCGCATTCATCGGCGTGAAAGCAGCCAGTCTTCACTTCCTCTTCGGGGTTCTCATCCCATATGCAGCTTTTGGAACATTCATTGTGGGCATTGCGTACCGCGTCCTCATTTGGTGGGGAAGTTCTCCTGTGCCGTTCTGCATACCAACCACCTGCGGTCAGGAGAAGTCATTGCCATGGATCAAGCAAAACAAACTGGAAAGTCCGTCCAGTACACTTGGCGTTATCGGGAGGATGGCCTTGGAGGTTCTTCTTTTCCGTTCCCTCTTCAGGAACCTCAAAACTCAGCTCTATGACGGAACCAAACTCGTATATGGAGAGGCGAAATGGCTCTGGCTGGCAGGGCTGGCATTCCAC
>DASPUA010000302.1:0-14897 GCA_035623135.1 Thermodesulfovibrionales bacterium
AAGTTGCAAATCAGCGTGTTTTCATAACTCACGGCAAGAATAAGGACATTGTTTCACAACTTAAAGACCTTCTTATTTTTGGAAAATTTATTCCTATTGTGGCGGAGGAGCACGAGACAACATCAAAACCGGTTCCAGAGAAGGTGCTGGAAGATATGAGGTCATGTTTCGCTGGCATTATTCATGTGTCTAGCGAAGATGAACTCCTAGATAAAGCAGGGCAGGTTCACCATAAAATAAATGAAAATGTTCTGATTGAGATCGGCGCTGCAATGGCATTGTATGGCCATAATTTTATCCTTCTTGTACAAAAAGGAATTCATTTGCCTTCTAATCTTCAAGGTCTTTACATTTGTTATTATGAAGGTCAAAAATTGGATTATGACGCAACGATGAAATTGCTAAAGGCTTTTAATGAGTTTAAGTAATTTTACCCAGCGGCTAACAGCAACCGGGTTAACCACGCTCCAACATCCATATCCGACATTGGGGTCGTTCGGTACGCCGCATCCGACGGCGCAAGTCCAAACCGTTATATGCAAATACGCTCTAATAAGGAGAGATTATAATGGCTAATTTATTTTGGAAGCAAAAAGGGGGTAAAACGCTCAATCTGCTATCTTCTCCTTTTGCCTCGGAAGAGGAGTTTGAAAAAGTTATTTTTCAAACAAAAGAAATCCTTGAGGACATTTTCCTCATTAAAAGACAAATTAGAGGCGGGAGAAAAGCAGGAATTCCAGATATTGTTGGAATTGATAACGACGGTAATGTTTGTATCGTTGAAATGAAAAATGTTCCTATTGATGCATCTGTAATTCCGCAAGTTCTTGCTTATGCTTTTTGGGCGCAGAAGAATCCTGATTCTATCAAGAATCTTTGGCTTGAAGCACCTGAGCAGCCCGAAGATGTCGTCGTTAACTGGGATAATTATGAAGTCCGCATCATTATCATAGCTCCATCAATCAATTGAGCATTCGACATTGGAATTGGTAAATACCATAAATTATCCAGTGGACTTGATTGAAGTAAAAAGATGGGCTGAGGGGACAAATCATTTTCTTCTTGTCAATAAGTTAGAGCCAGAACAGCCCAAAAAAGTAAAACCTGTTCGTGGTCTTGAAGTTTATAATCGAGAATTTTATGAAAACCATTACAACAAACATAGTGTCGATGTTTTTCTCGCATTCGCAGAAGAAACAGAGCATATGGTCAAAACTAAAGGATGGCCGCTTGAAATGAAATTTAACAAACACTATTGCGGCTTTAAGCACGGTTTCTTTAATGCATTCGGTATTAAATGGATAGGCTCAAAGACCTTTGCTTTCTGTTTCAAATTACCGAAAGCTGTTGCTGCAAAGATTCAGCCAAAGGGTTTGAAGATGGATAGATATGAAGACCAGTGGAAAGAAGCTGTATACAAAATTGATCCTTCTTCAACAAAAGTGAAATCTTTCTTGCCTCTTTTCCAAAAATCGTTAGATGTCCTAATGGGCAAAGAAGAATGAGTAGATAACTAAACATAATAGACACAGAGGCGTTTCAAGATGTCCATCAAGGGGAGAAAAGGGCTGGCTGTTCGATTTGGAGAATGTTCCCAATATTAAAGAAAAGCAAGGGCAATGCTGAGAAAACAACTCTCGGCGATTTTAGGAACCATTGTAGGATTCCTTTCCACAATGGCCGGTTCAAAAGTATTATTGGGAATCTCATCTCCCAACTATACTGTTCTTCAAGGACTTTAGCCTTTTTTATGCCATATATTTTGCGGTCATGGTAAAATTATCACAAGGAGGAGCACAGTGGCCATTCGATATATCTTAAGTGAATACGTCGAGCAAGCTATGGCACAGGCTGTCTATGACAAGCTTGAAGACGGCACGTTTGCTGGTCGTATTTCCAGCTGCAAAGGAGTTTTGGCCTTTGGGCCCACATTACGCCAGTGTGAGGAAGACCTCCGTTCAACTCTCGAGGATTGGATTCTTGTCGGATTAAAACTTGGGCACCCCTTGCCGGTGAAATGATGGTAATGAAGAAGATACCGAAATTTAAGAATGATGAGGAAGCTGCAAGGTTCTGGGAGACGCACAGATTCGAGGACTATAGCAAAGACACAAAAGACGCTGAGATTAGGTTTATCAAAAGGCCAAAGAAGACTGTTGCGCTGAGGCTTGACCCTGATGATATTAAGTCAGTGGAAGAAATTGCAGAACGTAAGGGATTGAGTTATACTTCACTTCTCAGGATGTGGATTAAGGACCATCTGGCAAAGGAAACAAAACACGTCGCTTAAATCAGGAAAAGACCCGGATTTAAATTTGCACGCCTCTTGATACACTTGACCGCCGTGAGAACTTACTAAAATCCCATTACTGCTGCGCGTGCCATGCCGATGACACCTGCGGGGAGCACACCGATAAGCAGTACCACCACTATGGTGACGGTCAGCGCAAGGCCTGAGGCAAGGGATGTGGAGAGCTTCACCTCTTCTCTGGGTTCCCTCATATACATGTTCATCACGATCCTGAGATAGAAGTAGGCAGATATGGAGCTGAAGACCACCGCAACAATGGCGAGCCATGTATATCCTGCATTCACTGCTGCCATGAAGAGATAGAACTTGCCCACAAAGCCCGCGGTGGGCGGTATTCCGGTGAGAGAGAACATAAAGATGAGCATCAGTGCCGATGCCAGGGGATGGGACTTGGCAAGGCCTTCATAGTCGCTGATTTCTTCCCCTTTAAAGCCCTCTGTCCTCAGCATGATCACTATCGCAAATGCACCGATGTTCATAAACGCATAGATGAAGAGGTAGTTCATCATGCTCGCCATACCTTCGGCCCCTCCGGCAATAACACCGATGAGGGCGTACCCTGCATGGGCGATGGATGAATAGGCGAGCATTCTCTTTATGTTCGTCTGGGAAAGAGCCAGGATATTCCCCACCGCCATGGTGAGGATTGCAACAGGAATTATTATGCCTGCCCAGTCAACCTGGAGTTCACCGAACGCCATAAAGAAGACCCTGCCTAATGCCGCAAATCCGGCAGCCTTCGGTCCCACGGACATAAAGGCGGTAATGGATGTGGGCGAGCCTTCGTACACGTCCGGTGCCCACATATGGAACGGTGCGGCAGCGATCTTGAAGCCGAACGCCACCACAAAGAGTATCATCGAGAGCGTGGTCACGGAATTATGACCTATGCCGTTGGCGGCGATGTACTGCGCGATGGCCTTCAGGTTCGTGGTCCCGGTCATCCCGTACATCATGGACATTGCATACAGGAGGAATGCCGAGGCAAAGGCCCCCAGGAGGAAATACTTCAATGAGGCTTCGTTGGACCTGGTGTCATGCCTTAAGAACCCTGCAAGGACATATAAGCTTAGTGACATTAATTCAAGGCCGAGATAGAGCACAACAATATCACCTGCAGAAGCCATGATCATCATGCCCAGGGTTGAAAAGAGCATAAGGCTGTAATACTCGCCGAAATTGACCTTTTCAACTTCTATGTACTGAACGGAGATGAGAATCGAAAGCACCAGGCTTATGAGAAAGATGAGCTTAAAGAAAAGGCTGTAACTGTCCGAGATGTACATGCCCGAAAAAGTTACCCCGGAGGAGGCCATCACAAAGTACGCGACAACACCTGCAGTGAGTATGCTCAAGAGTGCGATCGATGCCTTTCTCTTTATTATGAGGTCAAGGAGCAGCACCGCCATGGCCAAAGCAGCCATGAAAATCTCCGGCATTGCCGGCCCTATATCAGGCATCTGCATCACACCCTCCGCTCAGCAATAATTTCACGGCAGAATCCGGTTCGGCTCATTTTATTATCTCCATCACTTTTGCGACTGCGGTGATCTCCTGTCCGCCCGAGTGCAGCCTCTGAAGGAGGTGCTCAACAGTCGGGTGCATAAAACTTAGGAATGTATCGGGACAGACCCCTATCCAGAAAATGAGAATCACCATGGGGAGCAGTGTGATAATCTCCCTTCCGTCCATCTCATGGAGCCCCATGAGCTTCCGGTTCGTCTCCATAAAAAACACCCTCTGGTACAACCAGAGCATATACGCCGCACCAATGATTATTCCCAGGGCGGAAAGCACACCCGCCCATTTGCTCGCAGTAAAGCCGCCCAGGATGATCAGAAATTCGCCTATGAAACCGTTCATTCCGGGAAGCCCTATGGATGCCAGGGTAAATACCATGAAAAATGCCGCATAGACGGGGAGCACCGTGGCAAGACCGCCATAATCCCTGATCTCCCTTGAGTGGGTCCTGTCATAAATTACGCCCACTGAGAGGAAGAGCCCCCCTGTGACAATCCCGTGGTTGAGCATCTGGAGGATACCGCCCTCCAGCCCCTGGATATTCAATGCAAAGATCCCCAGGGTTACAAACCCCATATGGCTCACAGAGCTGTATGCGATGAGCCGCTTGAGGTCTGTCTGGGCAAGGCATACCACTGCACCATAGATAATGGCGATCACCGAGAGGGTCAGCATGGGAACCATCATGGTATATGCCGCATCAGGG
This sequence comes from Thermodesulfovibrionales bacterium, assembly GCA_035623135.1. Taxonomy (GTDB): domain Bacteria; phylum Nitrospirota; class Thermodesulfovibrionia; order Thermodesulfovibrionales; family UBA9159; genus DASPUA01. The sequence goes on from DASPUA010000302.1 coordinate 4,539, forward strand.
AAGAGAGGCAGGCTGAATCTCAGGAAACCATAGGCGCCCATCTTTATCAGTACCGCGGCAAGGATCACGCTTCCCGCGGTAGGGGCCTCGGTATGCGCATCAGGCAGCCAGGTATGCACAGGAAACATCGGGACCTTCACCGCAAAGGCAGCAAAGAAGGCCCAGAAGAGCCAGAACTGCATTTCGTAGGGATAGGTCTTTTTCATGAGCTCAAGGATATCAAAGGTATGTCCACCGTAGAAATACAGTGCGATGATCCCCACAAGCATGAGCACGCTTCCCACCAGGGTATACAGGAAAAATTTAATAGCAGCGTAGATCCTGTTAGGTCCTCCCCACACCCCTATGAGGAGATACATGGGGATGAGCATCGCTTCCCAGAAGAGATAGAAGAGAAAGAAATCGAGGGATGAGAAGACCCCTATCATGGCGCCTTCCATCACGAGGATGGCAATGTAGAACTCCTTCAGCTTTGCCTTGATGGAGTTCCAGGATATGAGCACACAGAGGATAGTTACCAGTGTGCTGAGCAGCACAAAGAGCACGCTTATGCCGTCAATGCCGAGCGAGTAGGTTATGTTCCAGTCAGGTATCCACTGGTGTTTTTCTACAAATTGCATCAGGTGGGTTGATTTGTCAAACTCGGTAAAGAGGGGAAGCGACAGGATGAAGACCAGGATACTCACCATAAGCGCGACCATCTTTATCAACTTCTCTTGCGCTCTGCTCAGGAAAAGGATTATGCCTGCGCCGATTAAGGGCACGAATATAAGGGTGCTGAGAATGGGGTATGCAAGCCCTCCACTCATGAATTCCCCCTCCCAGTTCCGGGGATATCAATCACAATCTGTTCCAGGTTCACGTGCATTACCATAATAACACCAAGGCAATGACCACAAACGCGCCTATTGCCATCACGGCAGCATACTGCTGCACCATGCCGGTCTGCAGACTCCTCAAAAGTGATGAAAACCTTCCGATGAGAGACGGAACCCCGTTCACCACCCCTTCGATAATCCTTCCGTCAGTGACGCCGACAATAACGTTTTTGGCCACCCAGATGGTCGGTCTCACGATAATAAGGTCGTAAAGTTCATCCACATAATATTTGTTCCACAAAACCCTATGGATACCAGAGAATTTCTGTGTGATTTTGGCTGCGAGATTTTCCTCGCGGAGGTAGACAAAGGCAGCAAGTCCGATCCCCGACAGGCCAGCAATTATAGAAATCGCCATCACAAGCCACTCTTCTGCATGCGTTCCGTGTCCTTCAAGGTGGCCGAGCACAGGCTTCATGAACTCCGTGAAATGAGCCCCTCCTCCAAGGAGATGGGGGATGCCCACCCATCCTGAGGCGACCGCACCGACACAAAGCAGCATAAGGGGAACGGTCATAACCTTTGGTGATTCATGGAGATGGTGTTCCTGCTCATGGGTGCCGCGGAACTTCCCATGGAAGGTGAGGAAGATAAGCCTGAAGGAGTAGAAGGCGGTGAGAAAGGCCACGATTGTCCCTATAGCCCACACGAATTTTCCCACCGGGCTCGGACCAGAATAGGCAAGCCAGAGGATCTCGTCCTTACTGAAGAAGCCGGCCAGTCCGGGGACGCCAGCGATGCTCAGTGACGCAATGAACATCGTCGCATAGGTCACCGGCATATGCTTCCTGAGCCCTCCCATCTTCTGGAGATCAAGTTCTCCTGCCATCGCGTGCATCACGCTTCCTGCGCAGAGGAAAAGGAGGGCCTTGAAAAATGCATGGGTATAAAGATGGAAAATCCCTGCGCTGTACGCTCCCACCCCGCAGGCGAGGAACATATAGCCCAACTGACTCACGGTCGAGTAGGCAACAATCCTCTTAATGTCGTTCTGGACAAGACCGATGGTGGCTGCAAAAAGCGAGGTCACCGCACCAACAAGCGCGACCGTGCTCATGGTAATGGGCGACAGGGAGAAGATAGGATTGCACCGGGCTACCATAAAAACGCCTGCGGTCACCATTGTTGCTGCATGGATCAATGCACTTACCGGGGTTGGGCCTTCCATAGCATCAGGCAGCCAGACATGGAGTGGAATCTGGGCTGATTTCCCCACTGCACCGCAAAAGAGCAGGAGCGCAATGAAGGTGATGAGATCAAACTCCAGACCGAGGAGGTGTATTGTTACCGTCTTTCCCACAAGGGTATTCACCGATTCAAAGACAGGGGCATAGTGGAGCGTGCCCAGGCTGAGGAATATCATAATCACGCCGATACCGAATCCGAAATCGCCGAATCTGTTAACGATAAAAGCCTTCTTCCCTGCATCGGATGCGGACTTTTTCTCATACCAGAACCCTATAAGGAAATAGGAACAGAGACCCACTGCCTCCCATCCAAAATAAAGCTGCAGAAAGTTATTCGCCATAACGAGCATAAGCATCGAAAAGGTGAAGAGGCTCAGGTAGGCAAAGAACCTGTAGTATCCCTTGTCACCGTGCATGTAGCCGGCAGAATATATATGAATAAGGGTACTGCAGGTCGTGACCACAACGAGCATCACTGCCGTAAGCTGGTCAATGAGGAATCCCACAGAGACCTTAAACGTGCCCGAGGAAATCCAGGTATACAGGTCCCTGTTGATCGTCCTTCCCTGAAGAACCTCTGCCACAGTCATGACCGAGACAACCCAGGAAAGGAAGACCGCAAGGATAGAAACCCAATGGGCCTTGTCCCGTATAAGGTTCCTGCCGAACAGGATATTAATGAAAAACGCCGCAAGGGGAAGAAGCGGTATCAGAAGATAATTATCCATATGGTCTATCCCTTCATCTCGTTTGCTTCATCCACGTGGATATTGGCCTTGTTTCTAAAGAGCGCGATGATGATTCCCAGTCCAATGGCCGCTTCCGCCGCTGCTACCGCAATGACGAAAAAGACCATGACCTGGCCCTTCATATCGTTCAGGTAGTGGCTGAAGGAAACCAGACTGATGTTCACTGCATTCATCATCAATTCAATGGACATAAACATAATAATGATATTCCTCCGCATGAGGAATCCCGCCACTCCCACGATAAAGACCACCGCGCTCAATGATATATACCAGTTCAACGGGATCATTATCAGCTCTTCAGTCTCTTTTTTGCGAGCACGATCGCACCTACGATTGCCACAAGCAACACGATGGATACCACCTCAAAGGGGTAAAGATATTCCATATACAGGAATTTACCAAGCACCTTTGTGTTAGTATGAGCTTTTATCACCTCATCGGTGAATGGGCCAAGGGGCCCTAACCTGAATCCCTTCAGCGAAAAGATGAACATGAAGAACAACCCAAGGGCTGCCAGGAACCCGAGGGGCCAGGGACCCACATATCTCCGCTCGATCAACTCCTCTTTCAGATTAAGGAGCAAAATAACAAAAAGGAAAAGGACAAGGATGGCCCCCGCATATACTATCACCTGAACCGCCGCAAGGAATTCCGCATTCAGCGTAAGATAAAGGCCTGCAATATGAAAAAAGAGAAGGACCATAGTGATCACGCTGTGGACAGGATTCCTGCGGGTAATCACGAGCACAGAGAGAGTCGTGATTGCAGCAGCCAGATAGATAAATATCCCCACTGCCATCAGTGCATCCCCTCTCGGCTCGCCGAACCCTTAAATACTGCCTGGTTTTTGGGGGACCCGAGATCATCGGTCCTTGGATGCCAAAACTTTTTAAAATACTCCATATTCTTTTCCCATCCCATATACTTGTCCCAGTTGGCAAGGAGCTTGTCCTTGGTCATGTAAAAGGGCTCCCTGGAATAATCCGAATACTCATAGTGTTCGGTCAGGACCACTGCAGCGTAAGGACAGGCCTCTACGCACAGCCCGCAGAACACGCACCGTAGCACCTCAATCTCGTACCTCTCCACGATCTTCTTGTGATCAAGGCTGTCAGCAGTGTAAATGTGGATGCAACGGGAAGGGCAGATGGCGGCACAGAGTCCACATCCCACGCACCGGGCGTCCCCTGTCTGCTGATCCCTCACAAGGCCGTGGAGTCCCCTGAAGCCCGGCATTGCCGGCCTTTTCTCCTTGGGATACTGCCTTGTCACCGGATGGGTGAAGAAAGTCTTCAGTGTCAATGCCATGCCCTGGAGTATCTCGGTGAGAAACACTGTCTTTACCAGCTGTTTGAATTTCATATGAGCACCTTGACAATCGCCGTGATTACGATGTGTGCCAGCGAAAGGGGGATAAGCACCTTCCAGCCGAGGTTCATAAGGTGATCATATCTATACCTAGGCAATGTCGCCCTCACCCAATAATAGATGAAGAGGAGCACCCAGAGCTTCACAAAAAACCAGGCAAAGGGCATATAGGGAATTACAAACGGTCCGTTCCACCCTCCGAGGAAACACACAATTCCCACAGCCGCGATAATAATCATGGCCATGTACTCGGCAATAAAGAAGAGCGCGAATCTCATCCCGCTGTACTCCACGAAATATCCAGCCACAAGTTCGCTCTCAGCCTCGGGCAGGTCAAAGGGCGCCCTGTTGGTCTCTGCGATGCCTGAGATGACGAATATCGAACATCCGATGATCTGGGGAATCAGGAACATGCCGAAGGGATATTTTTCCTGCGCCTTGACAATGTCGGTGAGATTCAGAGAACCGGCGAGTATCATCACCCCCACAAGGCTCAGTCCCAAAGCTATTTCGTAGCTTATCACCTGTGCCGAAGACCTCAGTCCCCCGAGGAACGAATACTTGGAGTTAGATGCCCATCCTGCCATGATGATTCCGTAAGAGCTCAGTGACGACATGGCAAGGATAAAGAGCAGTCCCACATTAATATTGGCAATGACAAATCCATTAAAGAGCGGGATGACCGCAAGGGAAGACAGGGCGGCAAAGAGGGAGATTATCGGCGCAATATAGAATACCGGCTTGTCGGCATCAGCAGGGATGATATCTTCCTTGAAGAACAGTTTAAGGCCGTCCGCAATGGGCTGAAGAAGCCCGTAGGGTCCCACCACCATGGGACCGAGTCTTACCTGCATACGGCCTATGATCTTCCTCTCAAAATATGAGGCATACGCAACGTGCAGCATCACCACGCCGAAGATGACGACGATCTTCAGCACCATCAATGCAAGATATATCAATGCGTTATAGGAACCTTCTCCCATAGTGCCCTTTCAGAACCGTACCCCAGGAAGCAAAAAGAAACATGCTGCGGAATTCCCCCTTCCCCGAGAATTGTGTGCCATTAATAAAACAAAATCAGGGACTCTTTTGTCAATCTTCTCATACGCCGTCATGCTCCTTTTCCCTTTTTCTCCTCTGTGCGTCATTTGCCCTTTCTGAACATGAGATGGGTGAGATCGATATATTGGCTGTTCATGTTCCTGACGATTGAAGCAAGATGGATGGCAAGTCTCCGCAATATCTTGCTCGCGATTGATGGATAGGTCCGGGAGAGCGTATCAAAATCAGATTTCCGCAATATGACCAGTTTGGTTTTCTGGTCAGAGATAATAGTGGCATCGTGATCACTGCCGTCAAGGAAGGACATAATACCAAATATGTCACCCTGTCTGAGGGTCGCGATGCAGAACTGATCCCCCTGAATCATGGTCTTGTTTATCTTCACTTTCCCCTTCTCAATGATATTAAGACTGTCACCCTTGTCGCCCTCCCTGTAGATCATCTCATTAGGGTCATATTCCCTGGACTGCAACAATCCCTTGACCAAACCCATCTCTGACCCATCGAGATCCTGAAAAATGTGAATTTTCTCCATCAATCAGGTATCCTCACTCTCAAGAACATCCGCTCCGCTTCAACACTATACACAGAGAAAAAAACATCGGCACAAGGAATCTCGTTTCCGCGGCCTATCTATCGGTCACATTCACCAAGCACAATATCGATGGTCCCAATATTTGCAATGACGTCGGCAACAAGGGAGCCCTCACATAGCCTGGGTATCACCGAGGCATGCACAAAGGACGGTGACCTCACCCTCATCCGGTAAGGCCTCCCTGTTCCGTCACTCACAATATAAAACCCCAATTCCCCTTTGGGGGCTTCCACCGCCGAGTAAATCTCTCCTTCCGGTGCCGCGATAGGTCCCTTGGTGATAAGAACAAAATGGTGGATCATGGATTCCATATCCTTCAATACATTGTCCTTGGGAGGAAGGGAAACCTTCGACGCCTCGGGTGCCATGATAGGCCCCCTTGGAAGCTTTTCGATGCACTGTTTTATAATCCTGTTTGACTGTCTCAGCTCTTGCATCCTGCACCTGTACCGGTCATACACGTCTCCGTGCTTGCCCACAGGCACATCAAACTCAACTTTATCATAGGCGTCATACGGTGCATACTTCCTCACATCATAGGGAATCCCAGATCCCCTCAGCGTTGGACCGGTGAGCCCCCAGTTGACAGCCTCATCCGCCTCAATGACGCCAATGCACCTCGTCCGTTTCAGCCATATACGGTTTTGGTCTATGAGCGTCTCATACTCCGCGATCCTGGACGGGAACTCCTCGGTAAACTTATAGAGACTGTCAAGGAATTCCTGGGAAACGTCATTCCTCACTCCCCCGATCCGTACGTAGGTCGTGGTAAGCCTCGCACCGCAGAGCATCTCGAAGAGATCGAGTATCCATTCCCTTTCCCTGAATGAATAGAGGAACACGGTCATTGCCCCGATGTCCAGTGCGTGGGTCCCAAGCCATAGGATATGGCTGCTTATCCTTGACATCTCCGCAACCATAGTCCTGATGTACTTTGCCCTCTCAGGGGCCTCTATGCCGAACAGCCGTTCCACTGCGAGACAGTATCCTTCGTTGTTCGCCATACTTGATATATAGTCCAGCCTGTCAGTGAGAGGGATTGCGTTGAGGTAGGTCATATGTTCAGCGAGCTTCTCAATGCCACGATGGAGATATCCCACATAGGGAGTACATTTCACCACCGTCTCGCCATCCAGCACAAGCACGAGTCGTAGCACCCCGTGAGTCGCCGGGTGCTGGGGTCCCATGCTGATGGTCAATTCCTTTGTCTCTAACCTTTCAGCGCTCTTTGGCATGCTCTCCCATTTCATATATCTTGTTTTTCTCCGCCAGTTCGAGTACTTTCTTGAGACCCTTCCATTCCTTTTCGCCAAGGTCGCTCTTCAGCGGATAATCTTTCCGGAGAGGATATCCTTCCCAGTCCTCAGGCATAAGAATCCGCCTGAGGTCGGGATGGCCGCTGAACCGTATCCCAAACATGTCGTAACACTCCCTCTCGTGCCAGTTTGCTCCGTCCCAAATTCCGGTCACGCTGTCTATGGTAGGGTCATCCTCGGAAACTTCAGCCCTTAGCCTTACCATATGCCTGTGGCTGATGGAAAACAGCTGGTACACCACCTCAAAACGATTTTCCTTCTTGCCGAGATAGTCTACCCCGCAAATGTCCCGCAGATAGTGCAAGCAAAGCTCGGGCGTATCATGGAGATACTCCATAATCTCTCGTATCCGTTCCTTCTTCACCACTACCGATACCTGTCCTCTGAACTCCCTGATCTCCTTCACCTCTTCGGGATACCGCTCCTTCAGTGCCTCCGCAATGGCTTGAGATAAACGTGTTGGCTCCATAGTCCCTCTGTTATCTCCACCTGCTCCATCTGAAATATTCAGCCTTTATCTTTTCCTGGAGCTTGATGATTCCCTGGATGAACGCCTCAGGCCTTGGCGGACAACCGGGTATGTAGACGTCAACAGGCAGGAAGGTGTCAGCGCCCTGCACCGTGCTGTAGGTATCAAATATTCCCCCAGAGCAGGCGCAGCTCCCCATTGCGATTACGTACCGTGGTTCAGGCATCTGATCGTAGACTGTTCTGATAACCGGGACCATCTTCTTCGATACTGTCCCTGCAAGGATCACCACATCCGATTGCCTGGGTGAGCCTCTAAAAATAACCCCCAGTCTGTCCAGATCATAGTGGGCAGATCCCGTGGTCATCATTTCAATTGCACAGCACGCAAGGCCAAACGTCATGGGCCAGACTGAAGAGACCCTTCCCCAATTCACCAGCTTATCGATAGTCGTGATAATGGTGTTGGCAGCGGGGATTACCTTCACCCCTTCCTCTGCTTCAACTAATGCGGTGGTACTGTCAAGTATCATATGCTCACCTTCCTATTGGTTCATCGCTGACAGTTCGAAGTTCCTCCAGTGAACCATAAACTCCGGACAGGGCTAGTCCCACCTGAAGGCGTCTTTCCTCCATGCGTAAATGTAGCCCACTACTAGAATGATGATGAAGAGCATCATCTCCACAAATGCATAGATCCCGATTTGATCAAACACAATAGCCCACGGATAAAGGAACACCGCTTCCACATCGAAGATTACAAATAGCATGGCGATGATGTAAAACCTTACAGAAAACCTAGACCGTGGTTCTCCCACAGGGGGATTGCCTGACTCGTATGGGACAAGCTTCTCGCGATAGGGTCTCCGAGGCCTGAATATGGTACCCACCAGGATCGCCCCAAAACCAAAGGCCAATATAATCACCATAAAGATGATGACCGGCAGATACTCTTCTGGTAAAAATGCTCTCGGCATAAAACGGATTATTTTATACCTGAAGTTAGTGCCAGAGTCAAGCAAAAAATCTCTCCTAAACCTCTCTCTGCGGGAATGAGAATTTTACTCTCTTTTATGATAGAATTGTCCAATGGTCAGGAAATCTTTGAACTCCCTCGCAGCCAAACTCCTCATCGCTGTGGGCACCCTCATGACATTAGGCAGTATCGTGTTTGGGTATATTTTCATCCGTTACGAAGAGAACATAATGATGAACAATCTGATAAATTATGGGCATTCCACCGCAGACCTTATGAAACGCGGGGTACAGTACAGCATGCTTTCTGCCGATCGGGAAGCCATAGAACAGACGCTCGCAGTGATCGGCAACGGTTCAGATATCAGGAATATCTCAATCTTTGATAAGAAAGGAAGAGTTGTATACTCTTCACAAGAGTCAGAGGTGGGCCGCTCGGTCGGGAAGAGTTCCCCCACCTGTCATGGCTGCCATGCAGGGAATGTGAAGCCTCTTGAGACCCTCCCGGAATCGAAGGTCTGGACGATTGTCCCGGATGCGACAGGCTCAAAAGTCCTGAAATTCATCCTTCCCATCTATAATGAGCCTTCGTGTTCTGCTGCCTACTGCCATTACCATTCCAAGACACAGCGCGTCCTCGGGATTCTGGAAACGAATTTTAGTACCGCCACCGTGGACGCCACTATAAAACAGAACCGCGTCGGGACCTTTGTGTTCGGCACCCTCTTCATCATGATGATATCCTTCTGCCTTTGCGTCATCCTCTATAAGTTTGTATCAAAACCTGTCTCTCTTCTCGATGAAGGCATGCAGAAAATCGGGAAGGGTGACCTCGACCATATTATAGAGATTCATTCCAATGACGAGATGGGCCTGCTCGCAAAGACATTCAATTCCATGGCGAGCGATATCAAGAGATACAGGGAAAACATGGAGAACTGGACCAAGGCGCTGGAGGAAGAGATCAAGAAAAAGACCTCAGAGATCATGAAGGCCCATGACCAACTCATCAATGCAGAAAAACTCGCGTCGCTGGGCAGAATGGCGGCTGGGGTGGCACACGAGCTGAACAGCCCCCTGACGGGGATCGTCACTTTCGCCCATCTCATGTTAAAGCGTATGCCTCCTGGAAACAAGTTGGATATCGAAGACCTTGAAGTCATCATTGAGCAGGCGGAACGGTGTTCAAAGATCATCAAAGGGCTCCTCGGTTTTTCACGGAAAACTACTGCCGAAAAGGTCTTTGTGAATATTAACGCCCTTACAGAGAGCACCATATCCATGGTGAGAAATCAGGCCAAGTTTCACAATATAAAGTTCAGCCTCAATTTCGATGACTCCCTTCCCCAGATTTCAACTGATCCGAACCAGATCCAACAGGTCTTCATTAATCTCCTCATCAATGCAGCCGATGCGATGAACGAGCGCGGACAGGTCACGGTCTGTACAAGAGCGATCCCTGATGCTTCCACTGGAAGACAGCATATCGAAGTAGAGTTCACTGATACAGGACCAGGGATTCCCGAAGAACATCTTGGAAGGGTATTTGAACCATTCTTTACTACCAAGCCCGTTGGTAAAGGAACAGGGCTGGGACTTGCCGTCAGTTATGGGATCATCAAGAAGCATGGGGGAAATATCTTTGTGAGGAGCGAAGTGGGCAGGGGGGCGAGTTTTCACGTGAGACTGCCTGTGGAAAGCAGTCTTGAACAGGGGTAAGGATTTGTGCAGTAGTCCGCAAAGGCGATATAGTACAGTACA
>DASPUA010000303.1:0-4176 GCA_035623135.1 Thermodesulfovibrionales bacterium
GGGGAACCTCCTGTAGTTCCTCCGTACTCCCTGCGCTTCTCCGCAGGGAGTACGGAGGAACTACAGGAGGTTCCCCATGCACAGAGAGGTGCGCCTCACCTGTAACGGGAAATCGCGCGAGCTCTACTCAGAAGACATCTCATTGGGAGGGATATATATCAGGACGAAAGAGATGTTTCCCGAGGGTTCGGAAGTGGCACTCGCACTGCCTTTGGAGGAGGGAGACGAAGTTCGCCTGAACGGCATAATAACCTATACAATCAGTGAGCCGAACGCCTCAACAAAAAAGCCTGCAGGTATCGCGATCGAGTTCGACACACGCGATAATACGGGAATAGAGAAACTGAAGAGTTATCTCGAAAAGATGTCTGACCAGGATCTCTTTGAGGATTAGAGTAAACCCCTGAAATTCCCCTGCACACCGCCCCCCTCAGGTCACCCGCGAGTCTTATGATATAATACGTTCATGAATGGAATTGAAAGTGCGGTATCGCTTGTTCGGAGAAAGACTGCGTGATCGTTATCGTTGATTACGGCATGGGGAACCTTAGGAGTGTCGAAAAGGGATTCCTGAAGGTGGGGGTGGACGCGAAGATCGTGTCCGACCCGAAGTCCGTCGACAATGCATCGGGGATCGTGCTTCCGGGTGTGGGCGCATTCAGGGACTGTGTGAAAAACCTGACTGACGCACACCTGACTGATGCCATTATCAGGGCTGTGCAGAAAGGTAAGCCCTTTTTAGGCATCTGCCTTGGACTCCAGGTGCTCTTCAGCGAATCAGAGGAATTCGGTGTCTGCAGGGGGCTGGATGTCTTCAGGGGCAGGGTGAAGAGGTTTCCTGAGAAGGGACTGAAGGTCCCCCACATGGGCTGGAACAGCGTGAAGATACTGAGGAGGCCACCTATCTTCAACGGCGTGGCGGACGAGAGTTATTTTTATTTTGTGCACTCCTTCTATGTCGCGCCCCGGGACAGTGACATTGTTGCGACCACTACGGAGTATGGTGCTGAGTTCACTTCCATGGTCTGGAAGGACAATATCTTTGCCACTCAGTTCCACCCAGAAAAGAGTCAGGAGACTGGGCTCAGGATACTCAAGGGTTTCGGCGACTTCGTGAGAAAGAACTAGTCCCCATAACTGCAGTCCTGCCATTGTTTTCAGAGCAGAAGAGAGCGTATGGAGGAATCTTATTCCGTTAGCTCACGTGTGGCCGCGAAAAGGTGAAGCGCGCTTCAGTACCCGCAGAGACGGAGTATTTATTGTGTAGTGGTGAGATCGGAAAGCAGTTCTTTAATAGTCTTCCTCAGGACCGGATGGATTGTATCCGGGGCTATTTCGACCAGTGGTCTTAGGACAAATTCCCTCTTGTGCATGAGGGGATGGGGGATTCTGAGTTCAGGGGTATTCATGACGAGGTCATCATAAAGCAGGATGTCCAGGTCAATTACCCGGGGACCCCAGCGAAAGGTCTCTACCCTTCCGACCTCATCCTCGATCATTCTCAGAACATTCAGGAGTTGTGCGGGCGTTAATCCGGTCTCTCCCTCAATGGCCATATTGATAAATCCCGGCTGGTCTTTCACACCCCACGGCTCTGTCTCGTACATTGACGAGCGCTGTCTGACAAGAATCCCCTTCTCAGCGCAAAGCCGGACCGCCTTAAGGCAGTGCTCTTCCCTGTTACCGAGATTGGAGCCGATTCCGATATGAACAATGGACATATGAAACCCAACTGGTTCTTGTGAAGCACAGAATCATCAGGGAGCAGTAATCATGAAAGTGTCAAAGCCAAAGCTGAGAGATTCTTAACACAGATTTTCTTAATCTCAACCTCAATCTGCTTTGTGTGATTAAAGGGCCCTGCCTATCCTCTCGACCGCCTCTCTGATCCTGCTGGCAGGAACGGTGAGGGCGAACCTCGCATAACCTTCTCCAGGTTCGCCGAATCCGTTTCCGGGAGTGGCAAGAACCGATGCCTCTTCCAGGAGATGGGCCACAAATCCCGAAGAGTCGAATCCTGAAGGAACCTTTGTCCAGAGATAGAATGTTGCCTGGGGCTTTATGGCATGGAGACCCAGATTCTTTAAACCATGGTAAAGGGCATCCCTTCTTTCCTGATAGACATCCCTCGTTTTCGATAGTGCCGTATTATCTGTCCCGAGAGCGGTGAGCGCAGTCTCCTGAATTGCCTGAAATACCCCTGAATCCAGATTGGTCTTTATCTTTCCCAGACCGGCAATGACCTCGCTGTTGCCCACCGCGAATCCGATTCTCCACCCTGTCATATTATAGGTCTTGGAAAGGGAGTGGAATTCGATTCCCACTTCCTTTGCGCCGTCAATTTCGAGAAAGCTCATAGGTTTTTTCCCATCGTAGTAAATCTCTGAGTAGGCTGCATCATGGCAGACGATGATATGGTATTTCCGCGCCAGTTCTACCACGTCCTTATAAAATCTCTTTGGCGCAACAGCTGAAGTGGGATTGTTCGGGTAGTTTATGAAGAGCAGTTTTGCCCTCCTGAGCACGTTCTTCGGTATGAGTGAGAAATCCGGGAGGAATTTGTTCTTTTCTACGAGAGGCATGAAATGGCTTTCGCCACCGGCAAAGAGGGTACCCACAGGATACACAGGGTATCCTGGGGAGGGAACCAGCACCACATCGCCGGGATTAACGAAGGCCAGCGGGATATGCCCTATGCCCTCTTTTGAACCGATGAGGGAGAGCACCTCTGTCCTTGGGTCAAGTGCCACCCCGAATCTCTTCCTGTACCAGTCTGCCACAGCCTGCCTGTAAGTGAGCATCCCCTCATAGGATGGGTAACGGTGGTTATCCGGCCTTCCCACTGCCCACTTCATGGCATCCACAATATGTGCTGGTGTGGGAATGTCAGGATCTCCAATACTAAGGTCAATCAAATCAGCCCCCTTTGCCAACGCGTCCTGCTTCATTTTGTCTATTGCTGCAAAAAGATAGGGCGGAAGGCTTTTCACCCTATCAGCGAGTTCCACAAATGTCCTGGATTTCAAATCTCCCTCCTGATAGCGTTATGAATAGTATTATAAGCGAAAAGGTCAGTGCAAAAAAAACTAAAAAAAAAGGGCACTGAACGTAGTGCCCTTTTTTACAGAGTAACCAGTGACTAATAGCCTCCAGTTTTCTTCTTTGCAGGAGCAGCAGGAGCTGCGGGGGCAGCGGCAGGGGCAGCCTCCTTCTTTGCAGGAGCTGCGCTTACCATGATGCTCTTCGCAACGTTCTTGCCATCCATCTCGGCGTACTTCACAGTCACCTTATCGCCCATCTTCACATCCGCAAGGGACTTCTTCTCCTTGCCGACCTTCACGACGGTCTTGTCGTCTGCAGTAATCATGACATCACCCTTCTTCCCCTTTACGGTGAGGGTGTTTGCCTTTGCGTCTACTGCTGCGACTTCTCCGGTAACCTGCTTTACCTTTGCAGGGGCCTTCTTCTCTGCAGGGGCGGCGGCAGGAGCTGCCTTCTCTGCTGCAAAGGAGAGACCTGCCACAGAAAGGACAAAGAGAACTGATACGATTATCGCTATTGCCTTCTTCATGAAATCACCTCCTTTCATTTTAGGTTAATCAGAAACCTCTAAAAGAGAATACAAGATGCATGCCAGTTTTGGGCAGGAAACATTATGGGAAAATAGTCTTTATGATCAATGTGTTACGTGATGAATGGTTTCTTGTAAGGAGGATTTCCGGCCAAAGATTCCCTTTTAAGGAATATCGTCCTTTTTTAGGGAAGGACCGTCCAGGCCGAATTTTTCCCAGCGGTACCAGAAGGTCTTGTAACTCATGCCGAGGAGTCGTGCTGCCCTGGCAGCCACGTTATTAGCTTTCTCCATAGCTTTCTTGAGGAGTTCCTTTTCGAGTTCCTCAAAGACAATGCCTTCTTCAGGCACATCGATATCGAAGAGACTCTGGTGGCGGGACAGCCGCAGTTCACTCTTTATGTCCTGCAGCCGCACCGTGTCCGACTCACACATCAGCACGGCCCGCTCAATAACAGACTCCACCTGCCTCACATTGCCTGGCCAGTGGTATTCCACAAGGGACTTCATCGCCTGTTCATCAACTCCCTTAATTCTCTTGCCGAATTCAGTGTTGTATCGCTGGAGAAAATAATTGACCAGCTGGGCAATATCCTCTTTCCTCT
>DASPUA010000304.1:0-2697 GCA_035623135.1 Thermodesulfovibrionales bacterium
CAAGGTTCATCACCTCATCCCATTCCCCTTCCACTACGGTAGCCATGGGATTCACCTTGTAAGGAAGCCCGCTTGCATCCACAATTCTCATCACCTCAGCAATTTGATCACCGATACTGCTGCCCGCGCCCAGCGGTACGACACTGAATCCGATAAGCATGGTTCCTCCTTTCCCCCATTCAGGAGATACCCCCAGCATGTTCACAAAAAACAGTATTATAAACACAGGATAGCATGAAAAAACCCAAAAAAAAGGGATAGAGAACCCTATCCCTTGAGCATGTAAAAATAAAAAAATTATCTCACTGCATCTTTGAGTGCCTTACCTGACGTGAATTTTGGCGTTTTTGCAGCAGGGATGGTTATTACGGCACCTGTTCTGGGATTGCGCCCCTTCCGCGCCTTCCTCTTTACTACTGAAAAGGTTCCAAACCCTACCAATGTCACCTTCTGGCCTTTTTTCAATGATGCCTTCACCGCATTGAGCGTTGAGTCCAATGCCTTTGATGCATCAGCCTTGCTGAGCCCGGCGCCAGAAGCTATCTTGTCAATAAGCTCCGCCTTAGTCATCTAATTTCCCCCTTTCCATGGTATTTCTTAAGATTCCGTGTTCCATAAAGGTATCAAGAAGAGATTCTTTTGTCAAGCCAAAAATAATGCTTGAGATTAAGAAAGAATCATGCCAGATGTGGAACTTTAGACTTATTCCCTCATCTCACGCATTAAGCAGTGGTTGGAGGCCAGAAAGTTGGAATTTCCAGGCCCCTCTGTGGTATTTTTAGAGGCAATGCTGCGCCAACTGAGGATCAAAGATTTCGCCATCATCGATACACTTGCCATACGTTTTGAGGCAGGTTTTAACGTCCTCACCGGAGAGACCGGGGCAGGGAAATCCATTATCGTGGATGCCCTCGGCCTCACCCTGGGAGAGAGGGCCCAGACCGAAATGATAAGAACAGGGAAAAATGAGACCGCCGTAGAGGCATTCCTGGATATTCCCAGACACCCACTCTTGGAAAAACTGGGAATCCCCGGCGATGAAGGCATCATCCTCAGGAGAATCCTTTCATCATCCGGAAAAAGCAGGGCCTATATCAATGACACGATGGTGAACGTCCAGACGCTCCTTGATCTTGGCCGGTCCCTTGTGGATATCCATGGTCAGCACGAACACCAGAGCCTCCTTTCTCCTGATACCCAGAGGGCTGTCCTTGACGCATATGGGAAACTCACCAATGCAAGAACAGAGTTAGAAGAGCTCTTTCAAAGGGTGCAGTCCCTTACGCGGGAACTTTCCCTCCTCAAATCGGACACCAGGGAAAAGCAGCAGAGGATCGATCTCCTGAAGTTCCAGATAAACGAGATAGAATCCGCATCCCTTGAAATGGGCGAAGCAGAGAGGCTCAACGAAGAAAGAGTGATTCTCTCAAATCTTGCAAAACTGAATGAACTCACGGATTCCGCCTATCTCCTCCTCTATGGCGGTGATGGATCCGCCTCGGAGAAACTTTCCTCTGCCTTCTCGAAGCTGAAGGAGGTGTCCCAGATCGATCATGGCATCTCCGAAGCCCTTAATCTCCTGGAATCGGCAATACCGCTCATAGAAGATGCCACGGTCTCACTGAGGCACCACAGGGACAACTACGACACAGATCCAACAAGACTGGAGCACATAGAAGACAGACTGGACTTTATAAAAAGGCTCGAAAGGAAATACGGAGAGGGGACAGAAGCAATCCTGAGATACAGGGACGAAGGGGTGCGTGAACTCCAGCGACTCACCCTGTCAGATGAACGGATAACGGAGCTGGAAGATGAACTAAGGGAGAAGGAGAAAAGACTCGGTGAGCTGGCTCAACACCTTTCTGGTATGAGGAGAGAGATATCAAAAAAAATAGAGCGGGCGGTGAAGGGCGTGCTTAAAGAACTTGCCATGGAAAAGGCGGAGTTTGTGATAGACATGAAACCCGTCCCCCTGTCATCAGCCGGGATAGATCATATAGACTTTCTTCTTTCTGCCAACAGAGGAGAAACCCCGAAGGCTCTCTCGCGGGTTGCCTCAGGCGGTGAGCTCTCCAGGATCATGCTGGCGCTGAAGGGTATCCTTGCTGAGGTGGACAGGATTCCTGTCCTGATCTTTGATGAAGTGGACGCAGGCATTGGCGGGAGGACTGCCGAGAGCATCGGAACGAGACTCAGAGCACTCGGCAAGAAGCACCAGGTGCTTTGCATCACCCACCTGCCCCAGATTGCCGTCATGGCTGACCATCACCTCAAGGTGGACAAGGTGTCGAGAAAAGAGGGCGTCTGTGTTAAAGTAAACGAGCTCTCATGGGAAGAGCGGGTGGAAGAGATTGCGCGAATGCTCAGCGGAAAGGTGACAGAGATTTCGCTCACCCACGCACGGGAGCTGTTGGGGGCTGAGCATACCGAGAAAGACGCAAATGAAGGGTAGGATCACCATCGACAGGGAGTGTTGCAAGGGATGCAAGTACTGCGTGCTCGCCTGCTCCAAAGGAGTGATCGTCATCGACAATGAATTCAATACAAGCGGATATTTTCCCGCAAAGGCAGTCTCCATGGAGCAGTGCACGGGATGCACATTGTGCGCACAGATGTGCCCCGAAATTGCCATAGCAGTGTGGGTTGAAGAGGAAAATGTGAAGATTCCCTAAACCCTCAATCCTGGTCCTGAAC
>DASPUA010000305.1:0-3951 GCA_035623135.1 Thermodesulfovibrionales bacterium
CTGGCTTCGTGGGAAGCAGGCTCATCCCTGAACTTGTCAAGAGAAATATATCTCTGAGATTTCTCGTTCGTAATCCGTCAAAGGTTTCGGCCCATTTTCCCCAGCTTGAGGCAGGAGAGGTGGTTCGGGGTGACCTTGTAACGGGCGAAGGAGTCAGCGAGGCCCTCCAGGGGATCCACTCGGCCTATTACCTTGTGCATTCTATGGGAGGAAAGAGCATCTTCAGGAGCATGGAATTCGCAGAAAAAGACAAGCAGGCGGCGCGGAACTTTATCTCAGCAGCAAATGGTGCGGGACTGAAAAGGATCATCTACCTTGGAGGACTTGGAGAAGCACGGGACAACCTCTCCGCACATTTGAAGAGCCGCGCGGAGGTCGCAGAGGTCCTCTCCTCGGGAACTCCTGCTGCCACTATCCTGCGTGCCGCCATCATCATCGGCGCGGGTGGTGCATCCTTTGAAATGCTTCGGTACCTCGTGGAGCGCCTCCCTGTCATGGTCTGCCCGAGATGGATTGATACCCGTATCCAACCCATCGCCCTCAGGGATGTATTGGATTATCTTCTTGGCTGTCTGTTTAACCCTGCAACAGCGGGGAAAACTTTTGACATCGGTGGCCCTGAGGTACTCACCTATCGTGAAATGATGCAGAAATATGCAGAGGCGCGCGGAGTTGCCCAAAGAATCATCATCACTGTGCCGTTCCTTACCCCTCTACTGTCTTCTTACTGGGTGGATCTCGTCACGCCTGTGCCCTCAGGGGTTGCCCATCTTCTCATCGAGGGACTTAAAAACGAAGTGATCTGCAGGGACGGCCGCATTGATCGGTTCGTCCCCATTAAAAAGACCCCGTTCAAGGAGTCTGTCACCCTAGCCCTCTCTGAAGAAAAAGGGGGCCCTGGAATCGGTGGGTAGGAAATGCTCATTGAAGAGTCCATAACTATCCAGGCCCCCCTGGTAAAGGTATGGGACACCTTTACTGACATTACGTGCTGGAAAGACTGGAATACGGTGCTCAAGAATGTTTCACCCGAGAAGACCGAAATCTTCTCAGAGGGAGGAAAGGTTAGGTTTTGTATCTACCCTTTTCATTTCCCCGTCTATTTTGAACCTAAGATCGAGGAGGTCATTCCCCAGAGGCGTGTTGTCTGGTCGAGTGGAAAGTTCGGTATCACCGCGCACCACGAATTTATCTTCCGAGAGGCCGGAAATGGGGTGGTAGTAACCAGCAAAGAATTCTTCAGGGGACTTTCCTTGAAGACCCTCCGCTTTCTCTTTCCGAGGTCAAGGCTGGCGGGACTTACGGTCGCTTTTTTGAAGGATCTGAAGACGGCTTCGGAAGCATAAGTGCACTTGATTATCTGTGCGTCATTGTGGCAGCGAAAAATGTGAGGATCGGAATAAGTTCATGTCTTCTGGGCGTAAAAGTTCCCTCCAGGTCTTTCATCATAAACGCATATTGTTGTATGGTTGCATTCAGAAAGCGGGGCACCACACACAATACCACAACCAGCGGCATTCGACGCGTGAACGCATTATCCTGCGCAAAGAGAAGTGCCCAGTTGTCCTTAACCCTCTGGTCATGGCTCATCCAGTACACCACGGTCCCTGATGGCCGGAGCCGGACTTAATCGTCCTGACCCTCTTTTCATTTATCATATGAACTCTCTGTTTCATTATACGCTCATGCGTTAATTTAGCGTGTTATTGTTTTTTCCCTTATCATTGTATTAGTATTTTACAGTGTGTAAAAAAGGATTGTGTCAATGTACAAAGAATACTTTGACCTAAAGGAACTCCCCTTTTCCATTGCCCCTGATCCCCGTTACCTCTACATGAGTGATAAGCATCGTGAGGCACTAGCCCATCTGGTGTACGGGATACAGAGTGACGGGGGTTTTGTCCTCCTTACCGGTGAGGTGGGAACAGGGAAGACAACAATCTGCCGCTGCCTGCTGGAACAGGTCCCCGAGAATTCCGACATCGCCTTTATTCTCAATCCCAAACTGAGTGTTGCAGAACTGTTAGCTACGCTATGCGACGAATTGGGAATTCAGTACCCTGAAAGCGCCACCAGTGTAAAGGACTATGTGGATCGGATCAATGCCTATCTGCTCGAAGCCCATGCAAAGGGTCGCAAAACGGTTCTTATCATCGAAGAGGCGCAGAATCTGAGCGCTGATGTACTGGAGCAACTCCGTTTATTGACCAATTTGGAAACGAATGAATGCAAACTTCTTCAGATAATACTCCTGGGACAGCCTGAACTCAAAGAGATGCTTTCACGGCCTGAGCTTCGTCAACTGGCGCAGCGCATTACAGCCCGTTACCACCTGGAATCACTCTCAAAAAAAGAGGTGGGGGCGTATGTGAGTCACCGACTCGCAATTGCAGGATCACGTAGTCAATTATTTCCTCCTGCGAGTATTGAAAGACTCTTCCGTCTGAGTGGTGGGGTTCCGCGCTTAATCAATCTCCTGTGCGACCGGGCGCTTCTCGGTGCCTATGTGCAGGAACAAAACCAAGTTGACATCCCGACACTCTCCAAAGCCGCCCAGGAAGTATTGGGAAAAACAAATATTCAGGTCAGCTCATTTAAGAAAATGAGATGGAGAGCGGCAGGGCTCTTGCTGGTAGGCTCTGCGGCCCTGGCAGCAAGCCTTTATACTCACAAGACCCAGCCAGCAGAGACAAAGGCATCCGAATCCGTAGGACCCATGATGGCTGCAAAAAAATCTCAAGAACCTGACACATTGCAGTGGCCCAACCACCTTTCTGTGCACCTTAGCAGGCAAATGGCTTACCAGGCACTCCTCGGAAAGTGGAACCTTCATTTTGATGAAAAAACGTCTGGTGATCCCTGCAGGCAGGTCCAGACCCAGGGGTTACGCTGCCTCACTGCACAAGGCAATCTTAACAGCCTCCTCAACTTAAATCGCCCCGCAGTCTTAACGCTTTTTGATGACAGCGGAAGGCAGTTTTATGCCACGCTTTCAGCCCTTCAAGGCCAGACAGCCACCTTTGTGGTGGGAACCGAAACAAGAACCGTAGAGGTCAGAGAGGTTGAAAAAAAGTGGCTTGGAGATTACACGCTGTTCTGGCGCACGCCCCCTGATTTTCGTGCCCCCCTCAGGCCCGGTCAGAAAGGGACCATGGTGTTGTGGCTCAATATGCAACTGGCACTTATCCAAGGCAAGAACGACCGACCAAGGAAGAATCTTTTGTATGAGGGTGAGCTTGTTGCACAACTGAAAAAGTTTCAGCTCTCCGAAGGTCTGATGCCGGACGGGGTAGTGGGACCGCAGACAATAATCCACTTGAACACTTTGACCGCCAGTGGAGAACCGCTCTTGTATGACAAAATGAAAGGACAATAAGCTATGTCATATATACTTGATGCCCTGAAAAAATCTGAGGAAGAGCGCAGGCGTGGCACAGTACCTGACCTTCTGGCAGTTCAGTATACCCAGGTGCAAGAGCAAAAAAAACGTCATTGGTGGTCTTATCTGCTCCTCGTTGCATTGGCGCTGAACGCCGGTGTATTTCTATGGTGGATCAGTCCCTGGCAGGCATCAAAGCCGAATGTCACCCCATATTCCACGACTAAACAAAACCCTGTTCCTGAAAAAGCCGTCATTTCAGAAGAGCAGAATCATCAAGACAAACCCCTCCCTGCCCAGATTGGCTCACCCGTTAAGACACCCTCCGACAAAAAGGTGGGTGAGCGTGAAGACCGTTCAGTACAGACTGCAACTCCTGAACAAAAACAGAGTTCACACACGGCTACCACTACTTCCGAAATTCAGGAGTCTCGTGCCACGACTCCATCCTTGCCGATACAGACACCCGCAGCCAGCCCTGCCCCTCCTGAGACAAAGTCCTCTGCGCATAGTACAAGTACAGAGGGTAGCATGATATACACCCTGCATGAGCTTCCCTCGTCCATTCAGCA
>DASPUA010000306.1:0-2288 GCA_035623135.1 Thermodesulfovibrionales bacterium
ACGATATTGAGGAAGAGATATCCGCTCAGCACAATCATGTCCCAGAAGAGGATGGAATTGGGGGTTGGGTGCAGTAGCACATTTAATACCCTCATAGGCTGGCCGAGATCCACAAAGATAAATGAAATGCACATCGTCACTGAAGCGACTGCGAGAAATTCTCCCAAAATAACAATCTTCCCAAATTTTTTAAAGTCGTGGAGATAGTAAGGGATGACGAGCATCACTGCGGAAGCAGCCACTCCCACAAGGAAGGTAAATTGTCCTATATAGAGGCCCCAGGAGACGTCCCTGCTCATGCCCGTTATTCCCAAACCATGCTTGAACTGATAGAGATAGTTAATGAAACCGATTCCCACAATTGCGGACAGGAAGAATATCCACGTCCAGTATCTTCGACTTCCCACAAGTGCCTTCTCAAGCATTTTTCCCACCTCCTATGATGTAGAAAACACTGGGCTGGGTCCCGAGTTCCGGTTTGCGCCTGATGGAATATCTGGTACCGAGGACCTTCCTTACCTCAGAGGAGGGGTCTTCAAGGTCGCCAAAGAACATCCCCGGTTCTTTCCCCGCTTCCTTTGCTGCCTTCTGGGATTCCTCCACGCACGCCGGGATAAGCCCCTTGGAAAGTCTCTCGAAGCAGAAGGTGCACTTTTCCACAACACCTATGGTCCTTGTGGGATACTCCTTGTTCTCCTCTTTAATAAACGGCCTAGGATCTTTGTAATTGAAACTCCTTGCGCCAAAAGGACAGGCCGCCATACAGAACCGGCATCCGATACAGCGATGCTGGTCCATCATCACAATGCCGTCCTTCCTCTTGAACGTCGCTTTGGTGGGGCAGACCCTCACGCAAGGGGGATTTTCGCAGTGATTGCAGAGAAGCAGAAAAGGTTTGTGCCTTACCTCTTCAGGTATGTATTCATTTTCCTGGCCTGGGAAAGTGTGCTCATAGGTGTCGGCCCATATCCATTTTATCGAGTCCTTGGGATTATCAAAATTGGGAACATTATGGATGCTATGGCAGGCTTGAATGACTCTCCTGTAATCTTCTTCTGTTTCAAACTTACTCATGTCGATCACCATGGCCCAGTGTTTCCCGGTCAGGGCCTTCTCGTCAGTCAACACATGGGAGGCCTCAAGACAGTCGTTTCTGAGCCAGTTGATAACCGGCGCGCCTCCCACTCCAAGGACGGTCGAAATTCCCGCTATCTTAAGGAACTGTCTTCTGTTAATACTCATGTCTCTTTCTCCTTTGGGGCGATATGGCAGTTCCAACAGTAAGGATTCACTGCCATATAGGTGTGGCATTCGTCACAGAACTTTTTCTTGTTTGAATGGCAGTGCATGCAGGTATTCTGAAGACTAATGGTATATGCCTTTCCCTCGGTATTCACATAGAGCCTTGAACCATCCCGTACCGCTGAGTCTCTCCAGTTATTGAGCAACTTCATGTGCTCGGCCCTCATGAATTCTTTGGACTCAACACACTTCTTTTCCTTAGTTCTTTGATGGCAGGGGTATCGATTTTCGGATCAGGTCTCACATTTGCTTTCCCGATATTATAGAAAAAGGGGAATGCCACAAGACCGAGAAAGATGATAAGTCCTGTGATTATTTTACCACCGTCATACAGTTTCATTGGCTATTCCCTCCTTCCCGGGAAGAGGCTCAAGCCGGATATCAACGGTCCTCTCCTTCTCACCCTTCATCACAAGGGCATTGCCCACCAGTTCGTGAACACCTGTCACTCCTACCCCAGGGACCCAGTAATCAACAGAGGTGGTGAGCGTTGCCCTGTCAATGGCACACACATTGGCGACCATATTCACCCCATAATGCTCATGGACATATTTCACCGCATTTGCCCTCGGGAATCCCCCTCGCAACCTCAGTTCCATGTTCTCAGAGGCATTTAAGCCGGTACCGCTTCCGCAGCAAAAGGTCTTTTCTCTTATGGTGTCCTCCGGCATTTCATAAAAATGGTTGCAGACATTCTTGACAATATAGCGCGGTTCTTCCAGCAGTCCCATCCCCCGTGCAGTGTTGCAGGAGTCATGGAATGTCACCTTAAGGTGGTCGTTCCGGCTGGGATCAAGCCTTAATTTCCCATTCTTGATAAGATCAGCAGTAAATTCTGCGATATGAACCATCTTCGCCGTCTTCGCGTTTTCGAATTTTGTGCCGGTTATGGGAGAGACCGGCCCTTCCAGAAAATCTGCAGGCCCGTTCCAGCTGTCCATATACTGATGAATGACTCTCCACATATGGCCGCATTCTCCGCCCAG
>DASPUA010000307.1:0-6173 GCA_035623135.1 Thermodesulfovibrionales bacterium
AAATGATGTTCCAGAACCCAGGACTCTTTTCCCTCCTTATGGATAAGATCACCTCAACTGTCATCTCATACCTCATATCCCAGATACGGGCAGGAGCCCAGGCCGTCCAGCTCTTTGACACCTGGGCAGGCATCCTTGGACCGGAGGATTACAAGGAATATGTCCTGCCCTCTGTGAAGAAGGCTATTGCCGAGCTGAAAAAAGAAGGGGTTCCTGTCATCTATTTTGTGAACGAGTGCGCAGCGCTTTTGAAGGAGCTCAGGAAGAGCGGGGCCGATATCATAGGGATTGACTGGAGAATAGATCTGAAAGACGCCATCAAGGGACTTGGGAAGAAATGTGTGGTTCAGGGAAATCTTGACCCGTGCGCGCTCTTCCTCCCCCAGGAAAAGATGGAGGACAAGGTGAAGGATATCCTGTGGAAAGGAGAGTTTGCCAGGGGGCATATCTTCAATCTCGGACATGGGGTATTGCCTGAGAGTCCTGTGGAAAATGTCGCTGCACTGGTGGAGGCAGTCCATAGATTTAGTGAACGGTAGTCTGACCAAGAGTCGTCTCATTTCTCATGCCGCAAGAATTGCGTTGGTCTATCTCTTTGCGAGTATCATCTATATTTATTTCTCGGACCGTTTGGTGGAAGTCTTTATTCAGGACCCTAACCGTCTCACTTCTGTCCAGACCTTTAAGGGTCTCGCGTTTGTGGCATTCTCATCGCTTCTTATCTATGTGTTTATAGTCAGGAAGGAGAGGGAAAACGAACGGATCCTGCATGACCTTGACGCCAAGGTAAAGGAGAGAACTACAAAGCTGGAAGAGGCGATGTTCCTTGCCGAATCAACAAGCAAGCTCAAGTCAGAGTTCCTCGCCAACATGTCCCATGAACTGAGGACACCACTCAATGCCATCATAGGTTTTTCTGAGGCAATGCTCAGCGGAGTATATGGACCAGTGAATGAGAGGCACAGGGAATATCTCGGCGATATCCTCACCAGCGGGGAACACCTCCTCGGTCTTGTCAATGATATCCTGGATCTCAGTAAGATAGAAGCTGGGTCCATGGATCTTGAGCAAAGGGTGTTTTCCCTGAAAGAACTCATGGGATCTGCAGTGGGAATGTTCAGGGAAAAGGCCATTGTACACAATATTACGCTGGAATGTCATGTTGAGGACGGTGTGGATGAGATTGTCGCTGACCAGAGGAAGGTCAAACAGATAATGGTGAATCTCCTGTCAAATGCCATTAAGTTTACTTCTGCCGGCGGAACAGTGCGTCTGAATGTCAGGAGAGCTGCTGACACAATCGAGGTTTCTATTGAGGATAATGGAATCGGGATATCGAGCAGTGACATGCTCCAGCTCTTTCAGCCGTTTCATCAACTGGAATCACCACTTCAGAAGAAATACTCCGGCGCGGGTCTCGGTCTTTTCCTCACAAAAAGGCTCATTGAGTTACAGGGAGGGGGAATCCGTGTGGAAAGTGAAAAAGGAGGAGGATCGATCTTCTCTTTTTCGATTCCCATTAAGGGCAATGTTTGATATAGTGAGAATGGGACGTGGCAGTTTGAGGGCGGTAGAGAGATAGAGAAATGGGAAAGAAGATACTTGTGGTGGAGGACAATGAGATAAACAGGAAACTCTTTGTGTCTGTCCTTCGGGAACGAGGGCATGTGGTCATTGAGGCAGCGAATGGCAGAGAGGCAATTGCCCTCATCGTCAATGAGTTGCCTGTGCTGGTACTGATGGACATTGTCCTTCCCGATATGAGTGGCGATGAGGTATTAAGAACCTGCAAGAAGAAGGGGGTATTAGGCACGACAAAGGTATTTGCCCTGACCGCGTCGGCACCGTCCGACATACGGGATGCGGGATTTGACGGGATTATTCCCAAACCTGTGAGGGTCCTTGATTTATTGGAAACTGTGCAAGAAGCCCTTGAGGTCCATGAATCATAGCGGAGGGTTGCGATTAAGAAGATACTGATAGTGGACGATGATGAATTAAACCTGAGGTTTATGTCATCGATGCTTGAAGCCCAGGGGTACCAGGTCGAGGTCGCCAGAAATGGGGCAGAGGGTATTGAGAAGGTTCTCAGTTTTCATCCTGATGTGACGCTTTTCGACATCATGATGCCCGAGATGGATGGCTATGAGGCGTGCCTGCGACTGAAGAGCAGGGAAGAGACAAACAATATCCCATTGATACTTGTAACCGCGCTTGACGACCGGGAATCGAGACTTAAGGGGTTTAAGGCGGGTGCGGACGAGTTTCTCACAAAACCCATTGACAGGGTTGAGCTTACTCTTCGTCTCCAAAATCTTATTAAGGTGAAGGAGTACGGAGACTTTCTCAAGGATTACAGCAAGACCCTCGAGAGCATGGTACACCAAAGGACCCTCGAGCTCGAAAACGCATACCGCGAGGTGGAAAATGCCAATGAGAGGATCAAGAAAGGGTATCTTGATACCATTTACAGGCTTACCATGGCTGCGGAGTACAGGGATGAGGACACCGGAAACCACCTGAGACGTATAAGTTTTTACAGCCAGATGATTTCAAAAGAGCTCGGGATGTCAGACACGTTTGTTGATACCATCTGTTATTCATCCCCCATGCATGATATCGGCAAGATAGGAATTCCCGACGCCATATTACTTAAAGCAGACAGGCTTACCAGCGAGGAGTTTGAACTCGCAAAGACCCACACCGTCATCGGCGGCAATCTCCTGAGGGGTTCTGAATCAGAAATACTCCAGATGGCGGAAAAGATTGCGCTGAATCACCATGAGAGATGGGACGGGACTGGATATCCCTCAGGACTTGGAGGAAATCATATCCCGATTGAGGGAAGGATTGTGACCATGGCTGATCAGTATGATGCATTGCGGAGCAGGCGGCCATACAAACCCTGGATGTCCCACAAGGAGGCATTAGCGGTCATCACAAAAGGCGATGGCAGGACAAGGCCGGAAGGGTTTGATCCCGATGTACTGGATATCTTCATAAGGCGTGAAGAAGACTTTCGCGCGATATATGAGGAGCACAAGGATTCCAGATCGGATGAATGAACGGACATTGAGCACGCGAATGTGTAGAAGCAACTGATGCCCTGTCCCGAGAGCCTTCGGGATGCAGGGGTCTTCATAAGATTTGAGAATGACGAATCTTGCACCTGGAGGTAAGCAAGAGATCAAGACCATTGGCATCCTTCTTCTCAATCTTGGCGGGCCGGACTCCCTTCAGGCGGTGAGGCCATTCCTCTATAATCTCTTTTCTGACCGGGAGATCATTAGACTCGGACCTGCCATGTTCCAGAAACCCCTCGCACGGCTTATATCAATGTTCCGTGCAAAGAAGACCGAGAAAATGTACAACCTTATAGGAGGAAAATCCCCGATACTTCAGATTACCCTGGCTCAGGCAGATTCTCTGCAAAAGGCGCTGAGTCAGGGGTTGGCCCTCAAAGGTCAAGAGTTTCTGGACGAAGAGTTTGAGCCTCTACATAACGTGCAGAAGTCTCCCCAAAGGAGCCTTTTGAAGGTCTATGTGGGGATGAGGTACTGGAATCCCTTTATTGAAGATACAATACAGAAGATTTATGGTGATGGAATACGAGCGGTGCTTGCCGTTACGCTCTACCCACACTATTCCCTGGCCACAACAGGCTCGGCGCTGAGGAAGTTTAATGAGAATATACGCCGATACCCCATGGAAGCCTCATCCATTTCCTCATGGTGCAATCATCCTTACTATATCGATGCCCTTGTGGAGCGTATCAGGCGTGGAATCGACTCCTTTCAGGGGGAAAAGGCGGAAGTGCTCTTTAGTGCCCACAGCCTCCCTGTAAGCATTGTGGAGTCAGGAGACCCCTATGTTGATCATATTCTGGGCACTATCGGCGAGGTGGCGAAGAGAACGGCTCTCCAATGGCATCTTTCCTACCAGAGTAAAAGCGGACCAGTGAAATGGCTTGAGCCTTCAACGGAAAATGCATTAAGGAAACTTGCAAGGGAGGGAGTAAGAAATGTCCTGGTAGTTCCCATTAGCTTTGTCTCGGACCATATAGAAACCCTCTATGAAATTGATATATTATATAAGGAGCTCGCGGCAAGTCTGGGCATTAGACTGATCAGGGCAGAATCCCTGAATACCCATCCTTTACTCATAAAGGCGTTGGAAGATATGGTAACGAAGAAGGTGAAGGAACTCGGATGGACAGAGTAATCATTGTCGGGGGGGGGATATCAGGGCTTTCCCTTGCATACCTGCTGCATACCCAAAAACCGTCTCTGGATATCATTGTCCTTGAAGCAGAAGAACGGCCTGGGGGAAAGATATGGACGGATAAGACAGAAGGGTTCCTTTGCGAGGCTGGGGTGAATGGTTTTCTGAACAACAAGCCCAAGACCCTGGAACTCGCAGCAGCCCTGTCGTTGAGTCCCCTCAAGAGCAATGATGCTGCGAGAAAACGGTTTATCTTTTCTGAAGGGCAACTCCGTCCCCTCCCCGAATCGCCACCCGCTTTTTTTAAGTCCGACCTATTGAGCATGTGGGGCCGTCTCAGGATAGTGTACGAAATATTCGCACGCAGGGGCCGGAAGGGGGACGAGAGCCTTGCGGACTTCGGAAGACGGAGACTGGGAAAGGAGGCGTTCGAGAAACTCATTGACCCTATGGCATCGGGTATTTATGCAGGTGATCCCGAGGCGCTGAGTCTCAAAAGCTGTTTTCCAAGAATCCATCAGCTCGAGACCGAATACGGCAGCCTCATCAGGGCGCTCATTAGACTCCAGAAGAAGGCAACGAAAGAGGGCAGGAGTGGCCCTGGCCCAGGACCAGGCGGTGTGTTGACCTCTTTTTATGACGGTATGGAGACCTTCATCCTCTCCCTCAAGGCCTCCCTTGGTACGCGGTTGAGGTCTTGCAGCAAGGTGATGTCTTTGACTGGAAAGCGTGAGCGCTTCACGCTCTCTCTTGTGGACGGTTCGAGTATGGAATCGGATTGTGTGGTGATGGCGACACCTGCTCATGCCTCATCCGAGATACTCAAGGACTTTGACCAGGCCCTTTCCCGCTCGCTCTCCGAGATTCCCTATCCCGCAGTTTCTGTGGTCTGCCTCGGCTATAAGAAAGAAAAGATTGGGCGCAGTCTGGACGGGTTCGGTTTCCTCGTGCCTTTCAGGGAAGGGCGGAAGATCCTTGGCACCTTGTGGGACTCGAGCATATTCCCCAACAGGGCGCCTGAGGGGTATGTGCTGCTCAGGACGATGCTGGGAGGGGCGCGGGCATCCCACCTTGCAGTCCAGGACGAAAAGAGGCTTGTGGATACGGTTACTGCTGAACTGGGAGAGATTATGGGGTTAAAGGTGCTGCCCGATTTTGCGCGGGTGTATGTGCATGAAAAGGCGATCCCTCAATACACTCTTGGCCACCAAGGGAGGCTTGAGACCATGGAGAGGTTGCTGGCACGCTATAAGGGACTTTTTCTTGCAGGCAATTCGTACCGGGGGATCAGTGTGAATGATTGCATTGAGAACTCATACAGGTTTGCAGGTCAATTAATGGGATAAACACACACCAAGGGTGCGTAGAGGGGACATCCCTTTAGGCAGGAAAGGAGGATGCATTGAAGGAAGAAGAGATTAAGGAGCTGCTCAGGAGGGAAAACGAAGAGTTCAAAAAGCTGGACGAAGAACACAAGAGTCTCAAGGCTCTCCTTGCAGAGATCGACAAAAAGGTGTATCTTTCGCCGGACGAAGAAATGGAGCGGAAAAAGCTCCAGAAGCTGAAGCTGAGCAAGAAGGACAAGATGGCTGAGCTTGTGAGGGACTACATGAAGAGCCACAAGAATTAACGAAGCTGAGAACGCGAAGAACAGGGTAAGGCAGGGCTTTGACTCGTATGTGCTAGTCTTACCCCTGTCCTCACTGTTCTTAATTTTGACAAAGGGGGTATCTTTTACTGTGAGAAGCGGGAAGATCAAAAAGGGGCTGGAGCGGGTTCCGCACAGGGCATTGCTATATGCCACAGGCATCCCGAGAACAGAGATGCACAAACCGTTCATCGGTGTTGCCACGAGTTTCACCGACATTATTCCCGGACATATAGGTATGAGGGACCTTGAGAGATTTGTTGAAAAGGGAGTACACACGGGAGGCGGATACCCCTTCTTGTTT
>DASPUA010000308.1:0-2614 GCA_035623135.1 Thermodesulfovibrionales bacterium
TCGACGCTCCGTGTGCCTTTATCCCCTGTAACCCTGAGGCTGGTCATGAGGCGGAAGTTGACTGGGGCACAGCGACAGCAATAATATCCGGGGAAACGCAAAGGCTGAAGTTTTTCTGTATGAGGAGTAAATATTCCGGCAAGCACTTTGTGCGTTTCTATCCTTGTGAGCGGCAGCAGGCATTTCTGGATGCACACAACCATGCGTTTTCCTTTTTTGGTGGAATATTTCCTGTAATGATCTACGATAATTTGACCACAGCGGTACGGAAGGTTTTGCAGGGGAGGAATCGCATAGAGCAGGATGGCTTTAGCAAGTTCAAGGCCTATTACAGTTTTAACGCTCGCTTTTGTAATCCTGACTGTGGCCATGAGAAAGGCGGCGTGGAGGGACTGATCGGTTTTTCCCGGCGCAATTATATGGTTCCTATTCCCGAGGGTGGCAGCCTTGAAGAACTGAATGAGAAAGTGCTTCAGGACTGTATTGCTTATGGAGATCACAAAATGGCGGGGCGAGATCGAAGCGTGAAGGAATTATACGAAGAGGAGAAAGGGAAACTGCTTGCTCTTCCGGACGCTGCCTTTAGTAATGTCCAGACAGCAGGCGGCAGGGCCGACAAATATGCCACCGTGATAGTGGATAAGAACCGATATTCGGTTCCGAGCCGTTATGCGGGGTTCAAGGTGAAGGTGCTGCTTCACGCGGACCGGGTGGAGATATTTTGGGGCAGCAAGAAACTGACTACGCATGAGCGGTTGTATGGCAACAACAAATGGAGTCTCAAGCCGGACCATTATCTTGAGCTTATTCAGCAACGGCCCTTAGCTTTCAATAGTGCCAGACCCATCCAGCAATGGCGGCAAAGATGGCCGCAGTCTCTGCACGGTCTGCTTGAGCGTTTTTGTCACGCTCAAGGAGAAACAAACGGAATCAAGGATTTTATCACCGTTCTCATGCTTTACAGAGAGTATGGGGCTAAAGAGATCGAAGCTGCTGTTGAGTTGGCCGTAGACAATAACATTAGCAGCAGTGACGGAGTGCATCACATTCTCGTTTATACTGGCAGCGTAAACATGCCTATTTCGCCCTTGGCCACCTGGCCGACGCTACCGCCTCCTGATTTAGCGGTTTACGGGCAGTTGGGAGGGGTACAATGAAGGCTGGAGCATTGATGGAGTTGCAGTCGAATCTCCGGGCGCTCAATCTTTCTACCATGGCCCGTGACATGGAAGGGCTCTTACGGCAGGCTCAGGAGACCGGAATCGGCTATGAGGAGTTCCTTCTTAGCTTAACTGCTGCCGAATTGCAGGCCAGATCGGAAAAGAGGTTGGAGCGCCGCATCAGGGAGGCAAAGTTCCCGGTTCTCAAGCCCCTTGAGACCTTCGATCTCACAGCGGTACCGGAGCTGGACATCCGGCTTTTTCGGCACCTCGCTGAAGGGGATTTTGTGAAGGAGCACAGGAATGTTATTTTTCTTGGGAAAAGCGGCGCCGGCAAGACCCATATGGCTATTGCTCTGGGAATCGAAGCCTGCAGAAACAACTTGAGGACTCGCTTTGTCACTTGTTACGGGCTGGTCAATGAACTGCTTGAAGCAAACCAAGAGAGGAAGTTGCAGCGCCTTCTGCAAAGATATGCCCGTTATGATGTGCTCATTCTGGATGAACTGGGATACATCCCCTTTTCCAAGGAAGGATCGGAAGTGCTTTTTCAGGTCTTGGCGGAAAGGCACGAGAAAGGATCCGTGATGATTACAACCAACCTCGGCTTTGCAGACTGGACCCAGGTGTTCGGCGATCCTGTCATGACCGCAGCTTTACTGGATCGGCTGACCCATAAAGCCCATATCATCAACTGTCCCTGGGACAGCTATCGTCTGAAACAGAGTCTGAAAGAAAAAGCAAAACGCAAAGGAAAGGCGGCATAACAAATGGAAATTACCGTTTATAACCCTCAAAAAGGCAGATTGGAAACGATTGAAGTAGAGTTCACGCATAACAATACGACATGGTTCAGCAATTGCAAGAGTCCCAGAGATATCTCGATGATAACAGATTTTGCCGGTGATATCTTGATCAGTGAATTCGACTACACCTATCCAATAAGGATCTACGATATATCGAGGGCTGACATTGTCTATAACCAGAAAAAAGCAAGGCAACTGAGACGCCAGTACGAATAACGGGGAAATTGGGCTTCACCAGAAGCCCTACAATCGCTTTTCTCAGGGCAAGCCATATCTTGGTATCCCCTGAAATGAGCTCTTTCAGACAAATTTGAAGTTGGGAATCGTTGAAAGAGCCGGATGATCACCCTCATCATCCACAATTATGAATCGCTCAGGGGTGGTCAAAATTCGGTTATCACAGGTGGTCAATTTTCGGTTGCTATTTCGATTTTGAGCTTCTTCATCATAAGCTACCCTTTCTTTAAAATAGTGCGGCCTATGGATGCCAGGTCTGCAACGACTGAGCATTTCCAATATACCACCACCTATTTTGTCGTCTGCTGAGTTGTTGTCAAGAACTAACGGCTCACCATGCGCCCAAAAAACTACTTCTGCAGATCTTGATGAGCTCATCAAATAAAACTTTCTCCCGTTTCGCCAATATAC
>DASPUA010000309.1:0-3760 GCA_035623135.1 Thermodesulfovibrionales bacterium
GGAGGATTGTTGATTCGAGCCAGAAGACCTATACGATCGAGATCACCGGTGACGAAAAGAAGATAGAGGCATTTATTGAACTCATGAAACCCATGGGGATCAAAGAGTTCGTGAGAACAGGGAAAGTTGCCATTGCCAGAGAAGGCGTGAAGAAGAAATGACCCCCGCACGAGAATGGTTGACCTGAGCAAAATCCCCTTTTTCAGTACCCTCAGCACATCCGAAATCAAGGAAATATCCCCTTATGTTATGTCCGTATCAGTCAGAAAAAAGGACGTAATTTTTTCTGAGGGTGATCCGTCCGAGTGGCTCTATATCGTGGCAGAGGGCAAGGTGAAGATCACCAAACTTTCCCAGGAAGGTAAAGAGATCATCCTCGAGGTAATACATCCAATGGATTTCTTTGGAGGACTTGCGGTGATCCGGGGATTCCCCTATCCCGCAAACGCCATTGCCATGGAAGACACAAAACTCCTTAAGATTTCCCGTTCCAGTCTTATGCGGGTCCTTGACCGCTTCCCTAACCTGATGTACTGCATGGCGCAGCAGGTAGGAGACAGGATGAAAGAATCCCACGAGACGCTCAAAAACATAGCGCTGGAAAGGGTTGAGGCGCGCATCGCCTCGCTGCTTCTCAAACTGGCAGACAAAACAGGGAAGAAGGGAGGGGAGGGGGTAAGCATTGAGATGAAACTCACCAAGCAGGATATTGCCGAAATGGTGGGCACTACAGTTGAAACCTCCATACGGACCATGTCCAAGTTCAGGAAGATGGGGATTGTGGGCGAGGAGGAGGGAAAGATCGTGATAAAGAATCCGGAGAAACTCAAGGCCCTCTGGGACTGAACGTCCTATGGGTGCCATTGAATGACTATTGCGCAACACTATGTTGTGTGGGATATAATAGGGCTGCCCAGCGAGGCACCGTTCTCTCAAAATTATTTCAGTGAAGGAGAGGGTCATGACACACAGGTACGGATTACTGATCAATGGAACGTTGTTGCTCATGGCATTATGTATCCTAGGCGGCTGCGGGAGCGGTAGCCCTGCAACCAGTACGAGGGTGGGCTCCAGTAACTGTACTGATTCCTGCCACGCCTCTACACAGGACATTACCGGAAACGCGATTACTGCTGCATGGTCCAGCACAACCCACACCACGGATGGTGGCGTGCAGTGCGAAGACTGCCACGGATCAGGAAAGGATCACCAGGGGATCGGCCCCATTCCCTTCCCAAGACCACAGGCAGCGCAGTGCAATGCATGCCACGGCCTTAGCGGGTTCGACAACACGATTCACGCAAACTCGAATCCTTACAATGGATCAAATATCAACACGTTTACCGGCCCCGACAAATTTTTCTTCCAGGGAGATGCCTCAAACAGCGGTCCAGCGGAAATCCGTGGAGTACCTGAGTTTTTCCCTGATGGCGTGACGCCGGTTACACACGCCCAGCATATTCAGGAATGCTCTGTGTGCCATAACCCCAACCAGAGATTTATCTTTAACAGCGACGGGACGCTTGCGAAGCCTGACCCCAACAACATGCCTGATCCGCCTAATATTACCTGCGCCGGCTGCCACGATGCTCATCAGCCTGAACAGAAGGTGACCATTGCCCAGCGGAGCACACCTGTTGCGTACCCCGTCTACCGGACATTTATCGTCAATCCTACAGGTGAACAGAGCTTTATTGCCGATCCCTCCACAGGAAATGAAAGCCCGACAGCCACGTCCGCGCGGCTCGCGTCAGCGATCTTCCAGCCCAACGGTGCGGTACAGGCTGACGGGTCTGTTGACCCGACAAGGGTGGTGGGAAATAATAACGAACTCACTATCGAGCGCCTCTGCGCCTCATGCCACACAGTGGGCAAATATCTATACAGCCAGCAACCGACACACCAGTTCGACACCTATACGCAGTGGACGAACTCAGGCCATGGCACGCGGAGCGAACCTGCGTTCGCAGAGTTTTCGGCCAACCCACCTGCCTACATCAATCCGACTACGGGAATCCCGTACGCTGCAGGTGGCCACCAGAGCCTGTGGCCCTATGACATGGCACTAGCCGGCGGCGCGTCGTTTAATGGGCCGGGCAAGGTCGGAGCAACCGCAAGTACCTCGCGGAATGCAGGGTTCGGCGGAACCAACGACAATTACCCTTGCTACAGATGTCATAACGGAATTGGTTCTATCGCATTTCAGTTGAATATCCAAGGGACACCTGGCGCCCCGGTAATTTTTGGTGATGAGCCTGTGGTGTGTATCACCTGTCATGATCCCCACCAGAATTATCCTGGCCAGACCCTGAACGTCCGGCAACCGGTGATGATGACGAATTATTCCACAGCCAGTATCACCATTCAGGGCAATGTTTTCCTTGATAACCAGCCTGTTCCGTTGGACAGGACAGGCAATGCCACCATCTGTGTGTATTGTCACCAGGGAAGGGAGAGCGGGCTCACCCTTTACGCCACGAAACTTGCGCCTGGGACAACGATTACCGGCAGTTTCTTTAACCCGCACTATCTTGGGACTGCTGCCATGCTGTGGGGCGCAAATGCCTATGAATATGCGGGTAAGACATACAGTGTCAATGCTGCACATCAGAGCGCAAACTGTCCCACGTGCCATATGAGCAATGCGACTGCTGACAACAAGAACGGCGGTCATACCTGGGCGCCGAACGTGGTAACATGCAATACCGCTGACTGCCATGGCGGCAGTCTCGGTCCTGTGGTTGCGAAGGCGGGTGGCGTATCACCTGATGTGGACAGCTACCGGGCCAGTTCTGACACAAATAATTACACCGGGGAAGCTGGCGGAGAGACCCTTTCTATAGCGCAGTCAATTCAATCACTTGAGAAAAAAGTCATCGCCCTGCTCCAGGCAAGGGGGATCTTTTACAATGACACGACTTACCCCTACTTTTTTTCTGATGCAGGCCACACTCAAGCATTCACCGCATGGACCCCTGCCGCCTACAAGGCAGCATTCGACCTTTCCTTTGTTGTCAAAGGGCTGCCTTCAGCTGCGAGTTCCCAGGTACTCGTTCCCAATGCATCTGCTGCTGTTCACAACTACACGTATTGCATCCAACTATTGCTCGATGCGTATGCGGACCTGAATGGGTCATCTCTTGCCGGTGCGACAAGGCCTCCGGGTTCAAGACCTGCTACGGTATACGGTCCAGGACAGTAACATTACATAGACAGGATTTAATTATGTATCCAAGCCCCGGAGAAATCCGGGGTTTTTTATGAGAGCGGGTACCCCTGTCCCTCCTTTCGTCGTGTAGCAGGATGGCGTGCAGGAGATGTGACAATTCTTGACTACTCATATACTTGTTTTGTACAATTATTTGTACAATATATTTGGATTGGAGGTTCACATGAACACTATCACCTATTCAGCAGCCCGCGCAGGCCTGGCACAAACGATGAAAAAGGTATGCAAAGACCATGAACCTGTCATCATCACACGGCAGAAGGAAGAGTCTGTGGTGATGCTCTCGCTTGAAGACTTCACCTCTCTGGAGGAAACCGCATATCTCTTGCGTGTACCTAAGAATGCAAAGCGTCTTCTTGAATCTATCGCGGAGCTCGAACGCGGCGGCGGCACGCTACGCAGACTCGCCAGGTGAAGCTCATCTTTTCCGAGCATGCGTGGAAGGACTACCTCTACTGGCAGGAGACTGACAGAAACATGCTCAGGCGCATCAACCGTCTTATCCGTGAAATTATGCGAACCCCTTTCACG
>DASPUA010000310.1:0-3055 GCA_035623135.1 Thermodesulfovibrionales bacterium
CCAGTCGCGTGCCGTCTCAGGCGGATGGTGATCGGACGTATTGCGCCGAAGCGTCAGGGTTCTTGACGGACACTTGTGGGCGCAGACACCGCAGCCTATGCAAAGGTCGACGTTAGCACGCGCCACTTTGCCGGACTTATTTACCAGCAGCTTCTTGTTGCCCTGCGTGTCCGTGACGGTGGTCTTCCTTCCCTTTGCCTCAGGAGCATCTTCAAGCTGCAGCGCGTCCATCGGGCAGCGCTTCACGCATAAACCACAGCCGGTGCAGGTCTCCTGAGTTACGTTGATATGGAAATTGGAAGGAACCAGCCCGCCTGCATGCTTCAGACGCCTTACCGACTCAAACCACATGCAGCAACAACTGCAGCAGTTGCAGATGGTGTCTGTAGCCTGCTGCTGGTTCGAGATGGCGTGGATGAGCCCGAGATCGGCGCATTTTTCCAGTATCTCCTCCGCTTCGCGGCGCGTGATTTCCCTGCCCAGGCCGTTTTCGACTACATAGTGCGCAAGACGGTCGAAGTGCAGGCAGACTTCCGTAGGGTTCTTGTCCGGGACCCCGGTGGCCAGGGCCTTCTTCATCCGGCAAGGACAGTGCGTTACGCAGAAATAGGTATAAGAATTGAGGACCTTCCTGATCTCCTCGTATGGCAGCACTGAATGGTTATCTTCGATCACAGCGTTGATGGGAAGTACGCGCAGACCTTTCTCTTGTACGTTCTCCCACGGCTTCATGAACTCAGGGAAATAGCGGTCGCTCAGCTCGGCGAACTGCCGATCACTTTCCTCCTTGCCGCCGGGCCAACTAGAGGTGCGCATAAGCATGAATATATCGTTGACGCTGTAATAGGTCGTGCCTTCGCGGTCAAAGCGGTACACCAGTCCCTTATGCGCCAGTTCATCCAGCCTCCTTCTAAGTTCACCCTTGTCCAGCTTCTTGAGATCCGCAAGGAAGTCAACGGTCTTGGGGCCAAAAGGAATTCCCGTCAGCAATTCGGCTTCCTCAACCGTGTAGCGGCTCGAAATGAGGGGCAGAAGCGCGTCGGACCCTGGAGCACCGTACCAGCTGGTCTCGTGCCACTTGATGAAATCGGCATAGATGGCATTGTCTTTGTCGGATAGAGGGCTGGTTCTTTTCGTCATGACTGTTCCCCGGATAAAAAATTGCAGAAAAGCTGCAATTTGACCTGCGATTCGCCCAGGCCGTATATTTCTGTGACATATAAGATTTTTGTATGGTGCTGTCAATAGACTACGCGGTCTGGGCCACGATGAAGAAGCACCCGCCGCGGCTCATGAGGTTTTCCACATTCATTCCAAGTTTTCGGCCCAGCGATACGCGCATACATTCCCTTACAACGATCCAGCCCTGTCGGCGCGGGTTCTCGAATTGACCCGCGGGACCGGGCTCCTGCCGGATTGAAGTTTGTAGCATGATAACTCAAAAAGTGAAACGCAAACTCGCTGCCATCCTCAGTGTACAAAAACCAAGTTGATAGCCATCGCTTTATTGATGCCTTGCGAAAGGGGGTCAAGGTAAAGGCAGATAAGTTAAAGCAAAATCTCTCTTATTTAGTCTTACACATTTCTTTCCGTAATCGTTGACCCTCAGCGTCATCTCAGGTTGTAGACTTGTAGGTGACATCGTTGAATGAGTGAGAGGGGTTTTGGTATCCATCCATTTGATAGTCCCTTATGGCAATCCTCCTGATTCTTCTTTTGATGCAGGACCTTCCAAACAAGTTCTCCAATCTTGCCTTTGGCCATTTAATTAGTCTAAGGGGCTTTTTCTTCAAAATCGGAGTCCTCCCATTTTTCGAGAAACATCTGCTGATTATGGAATGAAGTCTTTAGAGAGGACCTTATGAGCAAACCATCTACACGGAAGGAGAAAAATATGGCCCATGACTTTTTGAAAGAAATCTTCAATCTTCGGCGGTTCTCCTGTTGATCCTCGGTAGACCTGCCTGCCTATTCTTTGGGCAAATGAAGGTCCACCACGGAACATTGCTTCCTGTAATAACCAACCCGCCATTTTAGCGAAGCATACTTGATTCCTATCGGTAATCATCAACTCCAAGGTCACCCTGCTATTGTGAATAAGTAGGGTATGCCGTGTAAAACGTATGACTTGTCGGTTAAAGCCCGACTGTGGGAATTCGGCAGTTCACCCACGTAGCTTGAGGGAGGTGTAAAGGGTAACCTGAAGCACCAAATTTCCTGACAAAGGCTCCGTGGGGGAGTCGAGCAAGCCTGCGGGTTGCAGCGTAAGCGAACTCAGATGTAGCCTCGAAACACACGATGGAGTCGTCGACCCTTTCCTACAATGGGGAAGACCGATGCATCTATCCTGACGAAAACTACCAGAACCGATAGATGGGCTTCCGGGGTAATAGGGGTGACACGCAGGGGCAGCCATACGACAATGAACACGGGAGATCCTTGTCGATGCTCATCAGGAGGGCAACCGGTGGATATAAGGGAACGAAGTTCCACCGGGTCGGCAAGGGAGTCGGAGTTGCCCATAGGACCGCTTGGATTCCAAGGACAGCACAACCTTGGGAGAGGGAAGGGGCAATACTTTCATCGTATCTCTGAAGAGGTGAAGGAAGGAGATTGCTGTTGAGGCTATGAACTCCAGAGTAGTCCGGGAACTTCGGAGGAGACTATACCAGAAGGCCAAGCGGGGTTTGCAAATGCCTCTGGAGGAAGATGATCGGAAAGCCGTATTCGGGAAAACCGAACGTACGGTTTGATGAGAGGGAACTGGAGATAGAGCACCCAGCTACTACGCCAGCTCTCTACTCTACTGTTATGCGTAACATATTCTTCCATTCAACTTTTTGATACCTTTTCTGAGACAGAACGACATTCCCTCGGTCACTTCCCCCTATGAATGACAGAGAAGTAAGAAAAAAAATCCTTGGCGGAGTTATTTTAGAGCTTCAAAACCCTTTTGGCGATGTTGCGTCTTTGAATTTCTGAGGTCCCGTCCAAAATCTCCTCAAATTTCACCTCCCGCCAATAGCGGGAGATCGGATATTCATCCATCAATCCG
>DASPUA010000311.1:0-3690 GCA_035623135.1 Thermodesulfovibrionales bacterium
AAGGATGCATACGCCGTTATCGCTACACAGGATCATTTCTCACTTACCTGTTTCGAACTTTCCAATATGCCGGAAGGGGCCTGCAACCACTCTATGCGTATTCATTGAACGAGCCGGTTGCTTTTGGTTCACAGAAATGTAAGCTTGAGAATGTTTATAAGTATGGTGAGAAAAATGAAATCCGCATACATAGAAGGAAGAACCATGGGGCAATCAGATTTTGAAATTGATTGATAAATTGTCGTTATCTGACACGCGTCAATCAGTTTTATTCCTTCGCATCTCTACCTCTTCTCTACGGATGATCTCCTTGTTCAGGTAATTTCACATTAATGCCTGTTTCGACCGGACTCCTTATTTCTCAAATGTTCATTCTGCTAAGGACTTTGAGTGGTGCCGCAGGTTCTACAGGGATCGCAGCTGCCACCCTGCGGCCTACCGAATTTTGCCATACACTTAAATCATGCAGACCTCGGAAACACTAACCACCTACAAACGGTAAGGAGGTATTAGCATGATAATTCAAGAAGCCATAGAACTCTTCACCAAGCATCAGAAGAGTACCGTTAAGAAAAGTACCGTCAAGAGCTACGGAAAATTCATGGAAAAATTTAAGGAAAGGTTTTCTGAACAGGAGGTAGTATCAATCTCAGCAGACGACATCGGTAAGTTCCTCGAGGAATCCACGGAAACTTTAAACCGATCCACTCGCCACCTTCGCTACGCTCAGGTGAAGGCGTTCTTCAATTATATTATTGAGGCGTCTAATCTGAACGTCAAGAACCCCTGCAATGCCGGGGTGCTATTCAAGACGTTTAAGAACGTCTACCACCGTCCGAGGAAAATTCTTGACAAGGAAACCGTTGACGAGATTATTTTTAACTCACGAAGTGCCAGAGATCGATTGATACTGGAGCTACAGGCCCGGTGCGGCTTGAGGATTGGGGAAGTCCTCAACCTCCGAGCCGCAGATGTCTCGGGTAGAAAGCTTATAATCCAAGAGCCCAAGTCAGGAAGGGATGCCGAGGTCGCCTTTATGCCTGAACATATTGCGACTAGACTGGCCGAGTATATCCAGATCAAACAGGTGTCACCTGAGAACCGTGTTTTTCCTCTCTGCTATACCGCGGTCAGAAATCTGGTCACTGGCCTTGGAAAGAAACTGAATGTCACGATATCGCCTCACGATCTGCGCCGGCATTCAGCAACTTATGCCAGCAGAAATGGGGTGCCCCTGGAGATCATCTCCAAGGTCATTCTTAGACATCAGGATCTGAAAACGACTCAGGTGTATCTCGGTAAGATCAGTGACACCGAAGCCATAAGATGGATGGATATTCTACATGGCAGGTAGAAACTCGGGCTAACCATTGATCGCTGGGGTCTGCATTTGAAACTTATTTTTGAGGGGTTTTACCGGAAATCAACGGTCTTGCTGAAATGGCCGCGGTGTTCAGTAGCAGGTGTTCTCAATTCCTAGGTGACCAAAATTAAACCTTCAACTGGTAGGAGAGGGTACAGTAGAAGTCTCAATCCTGTGCAGAAGGCGGCGAGTCAAAGGCGATCATAGGGGGTGGGGTGGTATGAATAGGATTGCGTTGATGGCGGATCTAATAACAGTGCATGCAGTAAGCCTCAAAAAAAGAAAGAAGCAGGTAGGTAGAGTCTAAAAGAAAAAGATAAACGGTAGATTAGTGTGTATGCGGCCAAAGCATGCGAGACTTGGAACTAATCTGAGTAGCGTTGGATTTGCTAATATCCACTTATAGGCATACGATGAAATTAGGAGGGATGTTTGGAAGCTAATGTGACCCTCCGTGGAGGTGAGATTTATGGTAGGACACAAAGGAACAACCGAGTTAGTGACGATGGAAAGACCGAGACATCTTCTGCCTTTTGAGGAAATGGAGAGATGGGTTGATGATTTATTTATGAGACCGTTTCCAATGCTGGCTCGACCTCTGTGGCGCGAGATGGAACTTGGTGAATTTGAAACTGGCATGCCGTCTGTTGATATTTATGAAGATGGCCATGAGGTGGTGCTGAAGGCAGACTTGCCGGGTATTGATAAGAAAGACATTGATGTCAATATCGGCCACGGTTTCCTGACCATTTCCGGAGAAAGGAAAAAGGAAGAGAAGGTAGAAAAGGGAAACTACTACAGATATGAGCGTACTCACGGTTCGTTTTTCCGTAGATTTGAGTTGCCTCCTGAGATTGATACAGACAAGATAAGGGCTCATTTTGAAAAAGGTGTTCTCGAAGTGAGAATTCCCAAGTCCGTAGAGGCCAAGGTCAAAACCAAGAAAATCACGATCTCGTAGTTTCAGCCAAGTAATTTCGGTCTGACTCCTCAGTTAATTTCTGGGGAGTTTTTTTATGTCTATTCGAGTACGCGGGAGAGGAATGTTGTGGGCTAATTTCTTTTTGTGAAGAATATACTCCATCATGAGTGTCCATAAAAGAGATGTATTATGGACAGCTCCATCGAAAAGGCTTTCCCTGCTTCAGTCCTCGTTTTGAAAAGAGATTATTGGAAGGGCTTTATGGACAGCGCGATTGCGGAGTACACTGACAACATCACACAGCCATTTATATTGACCGGGGCAAGATTTCTGATTGTACCTCTCATTTTTCTAGCGTATCCACATGAAAGGGGTACATGTCGAAGTCAATGTTGCGCAAGGTTGGAATATTGATTGCTTCCCGAAATATCACTTCCTAAATTTGTTGACGTATTGTAAATTATAAGAATTAATCCATTTTGAAAGATCTAATGCTATGACGATAGACAAAGACACAATTGGAACTGATCTCGATATTCTCAGGGATTTGATCAATAAATCAAATGATGCCATCTTTGTCAATGATCCTCCAACCGGGCTCTTTATCTTTGTAAATGACAAGGCGTGTGCCAGTTTGGAGTATGATCGTAAGGAACTCCTAAAAATGGGCGTTATTGATATTGAAACAACCCTCCCCGATAATTTTTCATGGCAAGCACACGTAAATGAATTGCGGCAGAAGGGCTCCCTTATAATGGAAGGCATCCATAAACGAAAGAATGGCACTACATTCCCGGTTGAAGCAAACATCGGCTATGTGGTGCTGAACACAAGAGAGTATATGGTGGCTATAGTGCGCGACATCACTGAGCGCAAGATGGCCGAGGATGAGATCGCCGAGCGCGGGGCAATAGTGCAACAGATCATGGACACGGCGAGTGTGGGGATTGGCCTAGTGAACAAACATGGTCGAATAGTCCACGCCAACAGGCGCATGACCGAGATGTTCGGCTGCACAATGGAGGAACTTATCGGGAGTGAATATTTAGATTATGTTCACCCCTCTCAGTTCGAGACCAGCAAGCGGAATATGCTTGCCTTACTGACAAGTTCGATACCTTCCGTGGAACTCGAACGTCTCTACCGCCGGAAGGATGGCACAGAGTTCTGGGGTCACCTCTCGTGCAGGCGCTTCCATGACGCCCATGGCAACGAATTCGGCCTGATCGGCGTGATCATGGACATCGACGAGCGCAAAAAGGGGGAAGAAGCGCTGCGCGAGAACCAGGCACGACTCGACCTGGCGCTGCAGTCGGCCCACATGGGTGTCTGGTACTGGGATATCATCGAGAACAGGCGCTATTTCGACGACCTGACCTGTAAACTGCTGGGAATCAATGCGGGG
>DASPUA010000312.1:0-4141 GCA_035623135.1 Thermodesulfovibrionales bacterium
GATTCGTAAAGGAACAGGAAGTTCCAGTCAGGCTTCGGGATAAAGGAAACGTCCAAAGGGTCTGCAAGCCCTGAATAACCAGGAGGAAAAAACACGGCTAAAAAAATAAGAAGAAGGAATATGGTCGTCCCGGCAATGGCGTCCTTAAAAACCTGATCCGTCCAGAAAGGCCCTTTTGATTCCCTCTCTTCTTTTCTCCATGGTCCCGCGCTCCCAAAGCGGCGCATGGCAATGATATGGAGACCGAACAGCGCGATAAGCGCAGGAGGCAGGACCATGGTGTGGAGGGTAAAGAGACGGGAGAGGGCGAGTTGGCCCATCTCTTCACCGCCCCTCATAAAGCGTTTTATGAAGTCGCCCAACACTGGGGCGGTACTCGGCACACTGGTACTCACCTCACCGATCCAGTATCCGCGCTGGTCCCAGAGTATGGGGCTTCCGGTGAAACTGAATCCCATGGTGACGAGAAAGAGGGTCAGGCCTGCGAGCCAGGTAAGTTCGCGCGGCTTCTTATATGCCCCCCAGAGAAAGACACGGCTCATATGGAAGAGGACCAGAATGACCATCAGCTGCGCGCCCCAATAGTGAAGTCCGTGGATAAGCCAGCCAAAGGGCACGTGTGTCCTTAAATAACTGATGCTGTCATACGCATGGTCAGTGGCAGGAACATAGAAAAAGAGCTGCATGATCCCTGTAACCGCCTGGAGCACGAAGACTATCAGCACTGCGCTGCCAAGGGTATACACAACGCGTGCGCCGCCCGGAATCTCTTCTTCAATGGAGAGACGGACCAGGGAAGAGAGAGGCCACCTCGCGTCGACCCACTCCTTTATTTTTCTTATCATCGCACGCCTCCTATACCACAATCTTCTCAGGTGTTCCGACCTTAAAACGTTCCCATTGGACAAAGAGCACGCCCTGTTCGATCTTGTGGGGCAACACATCAAGGGAACGTGGCGCAGGCCCGTAAAGGACCTTCCCTTCGAGGGAGTACTCACTTGCATGGCAGGGGCACTCAAAGCGCTCAACCTTGGGGTCCCATAAAAAGTGGCATCCCAGATGGGGACAGACAGGAGAAAACACCGTAACCTTCTCATGAGAGTGCTTTATGACCCATACAGAATAGAGCGCATTTGTGTAATGGTACGCATCTTCTTTCAGGGCAGAAAACTTAACCTCAACCGGCTGTCCCTCGGGCAGGGAGCCCACCTCGGTCACCCTTGACCACCCTGCTTTCCTTTTCGAGGCAACGCTCACAAGGCTCCTTACAAAAGGCAGGCCCAGCACAATGGCATTGACCGATCCAAAAACGCCGATAACGAGCGTCAGGAACTTCCGGCGCGTGGTCGCAGCCTCTGTGTTGTTCTTCTGCTCCCCGGTCCCGTTCATATTCGCACCTCCTTAGTACTCATCCTTAATGAAAAAAGAAAATAGTGGAAGGAACCCTACTGATATCAATGACATCTCTGTCCCTTATATCTACCTAAGAATATTACCATGTTATTTCTTAGAGTCAAGGCAATTATTTACCAAAAGGGAATTGAGATTACCTGCGCTTTCGGCTACAATGGGGTGATACACCCTCCATGAACGCGAATCAGTGACTCTGTCGGGGGAGTGTCCCGGATGACGA
Organism: Thermodesulfovibrionales bacterium; assembly: GCA_035623135.1. Classification (GTDB taxonomy): domain Bacteria; phylum Nitrospirota; class Thermodesulfovibrionia; order Thermodesulfovibrionales; family UBA9159; genus DASPUA01. The sequence continues at coordinate 1,634 of DASPUA010000312.1, forward strand.
TGGCCTGTACGAATAATAACCGCTTTTAGTCTCATTAAACGCAAGGAGGAAAAGAGATGGCAGAAAACCCGCTGAAGGCCCTGAATGAGGCAGGGCAGTGTGTATGGCTTGATAACCTGTACCGTGACCTCATCACCACAGGTTCCCTAACGCACATGATGGAGGACGGTATCACAGGAATCACCTCCAACCCTACTATTTTCCAGAAGGCGATTTCAGGGAGTGCGGCATATGATGACTCCATGAAGGCGATGCTCAGGAAGGGGATTGCTGATGCAAAAGCGCTCTTCCTCGGCCTGGCCATTGAGGATGTCTCACGCGCAGCCGATGTATTACACCCGGTATACGGTACATCAAAATGCCTGAGTGGATATGTGAGCATAGAGGTATCACCTGATCTTGCACATGACACCAGGGGAACGATAAAGGAGGCCCTGCACCTCTTCTCTGCCATCAATAAAAAGAATATCCTTGTGAAGGTCCCTGCCACCAAAGAGGGACTCCCTGCGATTGAGGAGCTCACCGCTTCAGGGGTCAATGTGAATGTCACCCTTCTTTTTTCGATCGAGCGGTACAAAGAGGTGGCCGAGGCCTATATCAGGGGACTTGAACAGCGGCTCAGGGAAAAAGAGCCGATCAATGGGATCTTCTCTGTGGCGAGCTTCTTTGTGAGCAGGGTGGACACCCTGGTGGACAAGCTCCTGGAACAGCGCATTGCCTCTTCGTCAGGGGAAGAGAAGAACAGGCTCACTGCCCTGCTCGGAAAGGCCGCGGTGGCGAACGCAAAGCTGGCCTACAGGGAGTATGAGAAAATCTTCGCCTCTCCCAAATTTCTCTCGCTTAAGGAAAAGGGCGGAAATGTCCAGAGGCTGCTCTGGGGAAGTACAGGCACCAAGAACCAGAAGTACAGCGACATAAAATATGTGGATGAGCTGATCGGTCCTGATACCATCAACACCATGCCCGAGGCAACGCTCAATGCATTCAAGGACCACGGGACTGTGAAGATCACCATTGGGGAGCAGATGGATAAGGCCGAGCAGGTGCTTAAGGAGCTCGCCTCCCTTGGCATCAGCATGAAAGAGGTGACTGACCAGCTCGAAAAGGAGGGGGTCAAGGCATTTGCTGACTCTTACTTCGCGCTCCTTGATGAGATCAGCAAGAGGAGAGACCGGATCCAGGCGGGAAAGTAATACTTAAATAACAGTCACGGGGATAATGAAGTTGAACGGTGTTTGTAACACCGGCCAACTGAGACTTTCAACAAACCTAAACTCTATAAGTGGCACGATCGAAATAATACACATTCGGCAAAACTCGACGGCATTTGTTACAGCGACAAGTATTCTTATCCGCATATCTCGTGACACTCTATCATGGGATGAAATGAGACATATAAACTTGAAAATATTAATAACCCTCCTAACACTTTCAGTATCCTAAGTTTAAACACAATTGTGGATAAGAAGTTCTGGCGTGTTCTCAATAACAAAAGTCAACCATCGTTGGAATTAAAAGTTACATGCTATAATAACGCCCATGGGCAAAGCTTCACGGAGAAAAAGGGGATCAATTGGTGAAGTCCATGGAAATCAGAGCAGACATGAGAAAGATTTAACAACCCCGCCGAAATCGCCATCAAAAGCCGACTTGCAAGAGAAACCTTCAATAGTCAAATTTATTTTGATTCTTATCTTGCTGCTTGTCTCTTTTGCGGTATATTCCAATACGCTATTGAACGGTTTTGTCTGGGATGATAAGGAAGCGATTGTAGATAGCCATTTCAGCCGGGAGATAACATCGCTTCCGAGAACCTTTTTCACAGGCATATGGGGAGAAGGGGGGGCTTCGAACTATTACCGGCCCATGATCGGGGTTATCTATAGTTTAGCCTATCTTTTATCCGGATTTGCATCCTGGGGCTTCCACCTGATGAACGCACTCTTTCATACCGGTGTTTCGATGCTCATCTTTCTTGTGGTCTCAATCATGTTCGTGGACTACCGGACCTCTGATTTCCCCTCGCAGCCTGTTGTGAAAGGATGGGCGGTAGCACTGTCCGTTCCCTTTATCGCTGCACTACTCTTTGCCGTCCACCCCATTCATACGGAATCTGTCGCATGGGTATCAGGGACAACCGACCCTTCGTATTCATTCTTTTATCTGCTCTCATTGTATTTATACATAGCATCGGATCGGAATAACAGTAGAGTAAAGGGTAAATGGATGTATATTTTTTCCCTGGTTTCTTTTTTTCTTGCCACGCTCTGCAAAGAGCCTGGGGTCACCCTTCCCTTGGTCCTCATCGTGTATGATTATTCCTTCAGGAGAGGCACGTTCTTCGCCAGCCTTGCCGATGTCGCCAGGAGATACCTTCCCTATGTTGCGGTGGTGGGAATCTATCTTGTGCTGAGGTTTCATGCCCTGAGCGGCTTTGCTCCGGGGTGGGTCAGCCACAGCGAGCTGGAGGGCTCCGGCTACGTCATCAACGTCTTTCCCCTTTTCATG
>DASPUA010000313.1:0-3599 GCA_035623135.1 Thermodesulfovibrionales bacterium
GCTGAACTGGCGGCCCTGATTAAGGAAATCGTGGGGTATGAGGGTGACATCATCTATGACACCTTGAAGCCTGACGGAACGCCAAGAAAGCTTCTGGATGTATCGAGGCTGCACTCGCTTGGCTGGGAGGCAAAAACGGGTCTGAGAGAAGGCATAGCAAAAACGTACGAGTGGTACACAGGGCACCATAAAGGGAAAGGCAGCTGAATAACTTCAAAAGCCGCACACGTGGGGCCCTCAGGTAAGGCGTAAATCCGGATGAGCGAGTAAGATGGAGATCAGGGACGAGATATTCAGGCAGTACGATATCAGGGGGATAGTCGGAAAAGACCTCGACGAAGAGGTCTCATTTCTTTTGGGCCGCGCTTTTTCTGTGTACCTGAAAGGAATCAACCCGAAGGCGCGCAGAGTGAGCGTTGGACGTGATGTGAGGCTCAGTTCTGACGAGCTTGCAGCAGGCATCAGGGACGGCATAGTGTCCTCAGGGCTTGAGGTGGTTGATATTGGGATATGTCCCACCCCGCTTCAGTATTTCTCCCTTTTTCACCTGGAGCTGGACGGTGGCATCATGGTCACCGGAAGCCATAATCCGCCTGAATACAATGGCTTTAAGCTGAGCGCAGGAAGGGTGACTATTCACGGCGGGGCCATCCAGGAGATCAGGGAAATAATAAGGACAGGTCAAGGGCAGGTTCAGGGAAAGGGCACTGTCAACTATTACGATATCGTGAAGGCATACAGGGAATATATGCTGAAGGAGTTTTCCTATCTCGCTGACCCTCGCTTTAGGAAGATAAAAGTCGTGGTGGATGCGGGCAACGGCACTGCCGGCCTGATAGCTCCTGATATCCTGAGCAGGATGGGATGTGACGTTATACGTCTTTATTGCGAACCGGACGGCAGGTTCCCCAACCATCATCCCGATCCCACTGTGGTGGAGCACATGCAGGACCTTATTGCAACCACGACGGATTCAGGCGCGGACATTGGGGTGGGCTATGATGGAGACGCAGACAGGATTGGTGTTATTGACCGCGCAGGGCATATCGTATGGGGGGACCAGCTGATGATAGTTCTTTCCCGGGACTTGCTCACCCGGAACCCAGGGGCAACGGTCATCGGCGATGTGAAATGTTCGCAAAGAATGTTCGATGATATACGGATGCATGGCGGTATACCCATCATGTGGAAAACAGGCCATTCCCTGGTAAAGCAGAAGATGAAGGACGAGGGGGCGCTCCTTGCCGGGGAGTTCAGTGGCCATATCTTCATCGCGGACAGGTACTTCGGATATGACGACGCAATCTTTACCACCTTCAGACTGGTCGAGATCATGAAGAAGGGCGGCAGGGACATAAGGGAACTCCTCTCCGATGTCCCCTCCATGTGCTTCACCCCTGAGATACGCATGGACTGTCCTGAGGATTTGAAGAAAACCGTTGTGGAGGGAGTGGTAAAGCGTTTTCTCCTTTACAGGGAAGAAGGCGGCAGCCCTTATCCCATAAGGGACGTGAACACCATAGACGGGGTGAGGGTCGTTTTTGATAAGGGATGGGGACTGGTAAGGATGAGTAACACCCAGCCGGTCATGGTCATGAGATTCGAGGCAGAAGACGGGGAAAGCCTCAAAAACTACAGACGGTTTATCGAAAAAGAATTGCACCAGGCAATGTCTTACTCTCAACCTTAACCTTTCAGGAGGAATTCAATGAAGGCAATTATTCTGGCAGGAGGAAGCGGAACCCGGCTCTGGCCCCTTTCGAGGAAAAACTATCCCAAGCAGTTCCTCAAGATCAATGCGTGCTGCGATGACGGGGAATGCGCCTTTGACAAGGGGTCTCTTATTCAGCAGACGGTTCTTCGGCTCCTGAAGGCCGTCACACGGGATGACATTGTGATCATGACGAATAATGATTACAAATTCCATGTAATCTCTGACCTGAATTCCATGCCCGGGGCCGGTTATGAGCCGCTCATCTCCAATATGATCCTTGAGCCTGCCAGGAGAAACACCGCGCCTGCCATTGCCCTTGCCCTGAGATACTGCGCTGACAGACTGGGCTGCAGCGGCAACGAAATTGTTTTTATCTCGCCCTCTGACCACATCATTGATCCAGACCCGAAGTTCGTCCGCTTTCTGAGGGCTGCGGAACGGATAGCAGCCAAAGGCTCCATCGTCACCTTTGGCATCAAACCCATATATCCGGAGACAGGGTATGGGTATATAAAAGTAAAACGAAAAGAGCAACGCGTACAGGGCACTATGCTCAAAGACAAGGGGTATTTCGAAGTTGAACGCTTCACCGAAAAGCCTGACCGCAGGACAGCAGAAAAGTACCTGAAACAGGACGGGTATTTCTGGAATTCCGGCATGTTCGCCTTCAGGGTCGACACCATTGAGGAGGAACTGAAAAAGCACGCACCCGAAATCTTTGAACTCTATATGGCTGGCTATGACGAGATGCTGGCCTCTTTCGACCAAATGCCTGACATCTCCATCGATTATGCGGTGATGGAAAAGTCCGACAGGGTCATCACTATGCCTATGGACATCTACTGGAATGACGTCGGATCATGGGACTCCATATTCTCTGTCTTTCCAAAAGACGGGACAGGCAATGTAAAAATAGGGGATGTGCTCGCCCATGGCACAAAGGATTCCCTTATCATAAGCGACAGAAGACTTATAGCCACGGTCGGATTGGACAACCTCCTCGTGGTTGAGACTGACGATGCCATTCTCGTGGCGCGCCGCGGCGACGCCCAGAAGGTCAAGGACATTGTCGAGATGCTGAATGCAAAGAACCGGCGTGAGGCATCGGAACATACCACTACGTACAGACCCTGGGGCAGTTATTCAGTTCTGGAAGACGGGGAGCGATACAAGATCAAGAGGATCGTGGTCAACAAGGGGGCAACACTGAGCCTCCAGATGCACCACCACAGAAGCGAGCACTGGGTCGTAATCAAGGGGACCGCAAAGGTGACCATCGGCGATGAGATAAAATTCGCCCATGAAAACGAAAGTATCTACATACCCAAATCGACCCTCCACAGGCTCGAAAATCCGGGGAAGGTCCCCCTCGAAATCATCGAGGTCCAGAACGGCGAGTATGTGGAAGAGGATGATATCGTGAGGCTGGACGATAAGTACGGACGGGGACTGCCATCAGGCAAAGACATAAAAAGGACCGAGACAAGGGGAAAAGCAACAGAAAGAAGGAAGAGATGATTGCGATCGCCCGTCATCTCCTTGTTCGCCGGGAGTACTATGCCGAAAATTTCCCCGGTTTGTACAGTCTGCGTCCACATGTGTTCTGCTTAAACAATTTTAAGACAGGTTCTAAGGAGAATTCACGATGAAGGTACTCGTCAGCGGAGCAGCTGGATTTATCGGGTTTCATCTTTCAAAAAGGATACTTCACTCAGGCGATGCCGTGGTCGGTCTCGACAACATGAACGACTATTATGATGTCCGTCTCAAAGAGGCCCGTCTCGCACAACTCAATGAGAAAAAGGATTTCAGGTTTGTAAAGATGTCCCTTGAGGACCGACAGGGAATTTCGGGACTGTTTGCGGCCGAGAAATTCGATTTCGTT
>DASPUA010000314.1:0-5274 GCA_035623135.1 Thermodesulfovibrionales bacterium
ATGGGTTATCTCGCATATAGAGCATCCGGATTTAATCCCTTCTTAAGTATTTCGCTAAAAAAAACCACATGAAGCCTCTTGTGAGCATAATCATTCCCTGTTATAACTACGCGCAGTACCTGGGAGAAGCTATCGAGAGCGCACTCGCACAGACTTATCATCCTATAGAAATAATCGTTGTAAACGACGGTTCCACTGACAATACAATAGGAGTAGCTTCACGCTATCCTGTTACTCTCTTCACACAGGAAAATCAGGGTGCGGCAAATACCTTTAATAAAGGGATTGATTTAGCACATGGCAAATATCTTGTCATTTTAAGCGCTGATGACAAACTGCATCCTTCTTTTATTGAAAAAACCTTATCCGTTCTTGAAAGAGATAATAATATAGCCTTTGTTTATACACATGTTTTCCTTTTCGGGGCCAGGAACGGTATCTTACTGAGCAGAGACTATGACCTAGAAATGCTGAAAATGACAAATTATATTACCGGGACTGCCCTGACAAGAAAAGAAGCATTCCAAATCGGAGGTAATTTCGATCCCGCGTTGGGTTTTGAGGATTACGATTTATGGTTATCTTTTGCCGAGAAAAAACTTTATGGCAAATTAGTTCCCGCCCCACTATTATATTACCGGCAGCAGATATCCAGCCGAAATACCATGTCACTATCAAAGTACTTTCATAATTCATGGAAGATATGGAGAAAACATACCAAGCTCTATACATGGTCTGATATTCTTAGGATAACAATGATCATATGCCTACATAAAATCTCCGTTTTTATATTAGAACTGATGAAAGGCATACTGCCGGTTGGACTACGAAAAAACCTTTCCAAAGTGGACAGAAAGCTCAAGACTTTCAGAGGTTTTGAATTCATCCCGGACTAAGAAAACCTCGAGATGAACAGAATACGTCTTTTAAAAACTATTGATAGGACTATAGGGAGATCTTTCGTATCCCTCCTGTCTGCAATAGAAAGGAAGCAAAATAAAGTCTCTGATAAGTTAAGTAAGATTTTAATCATACGTCCTGGTGGAATCGGCGATGCGGTGCTCCTTATTCCCGCAATTAATTTCCTGAGGCAAAAGTTTCCCGAGGCGACCATTGACATCCTTTGTGAGAAGAGAAATGCAGACATATTCAGTCTCTCAAGGGATGTTCACAAGGCTTATCTCTATGATAAAGGCCTCGATCTCTTCAGATGTCTCAGCAACAAGTATGACGTAGTGATTGATACAGAACAGTGGCACAGACTCTCAGCCGTACTGACCTCTCTCACCAAAGCCCCTGTCCGCATTGGGTTTGACACCAATGAACGGCATAAACTGTTCACTCATAGGGTCTCCTACAGTCAAGACGATTATGAGGTAGTGAGCTTTTTTCGTTTGCTCGAACCGCTCGGCGCAAATCCCGAACCAGGGTGTGGCAACCCACCTTTTATTAATATCCGGGGTGAGGGATTTTCTCCTCCATCAGCATTGACGAGAGAGGACAGACTAGTCGCCATTTTCCCCGGCGCCTCGGTAAGAGAGCGAAAGTGGGGAGGTGATCAATTTGGAGTGGTCGCAAAAGCCTTGAGTGACATCGGGTATCATGTTGTGTTGCTTGGCTCATCAGCCGATAAGGCCGATGCTGAGCTGATAAAAAAGAAAGCCCCTAGCGTAACCGATCTTGCAGGCAAAACTGACCTCAGACAGGTAGCGACCGTGCTCGGAATGAGCAGTCTGTTGATTTCTGCGGATTCCGGGCTTCTCCACGTAGCGTATGCAGTCGGCATCCCTACGGTTTCTCTTTTCGGTTCAGGTATAGAGAAAAAGTGGGCTCCCCGAGGCAGAAAACACATAGTGATCAACAAACATCTTGACTGCAGCCCATGCACAAGATTTGGATACACGCCAAAGTGTAAAAGAAATGTTGAATGTCTCGCCTCCATACATGTTGACGAGGTAATTGAGGCCGCGCGAACCATCCTCGATGCGCCTTAGAGTTTCTGCATTCGGAACACCGGGTCCCTGAACAAAAAGAGACCAGGGAGTAAACATTTCTATTCGTTTCCCCTACCACAGGTCCTCCTTCACACACTTCTTATGGTATATTTTTATTATGCCGACAAATCTCCCCCCAGAATATTTTGGGGCCGAAAAGCGCTTTAAAGAGGCTACCACCTCCCAGGAAAAAATAAGGGCACTTGAAGACCTAATCTCTACGGTCCCAAAGCACAAAGGTACGGACAAACTGAGAGCAGACCTGAGAAAAAAGCTATCCCAGCTTAGGGAAGAGGCAATCAAGAAGAAGAAGTCAGGGAAGGGAGATCTCTATACCATCGAAAAACAGGGGGCCGGCCAGATCGCACTTGTGGGATTCCCCAATTCTGGGAAATCATCCCTCCTGAAGACCCTCACCAACGCAAATCCAGTAATCGCCGATTACCCCATGTCTACGCTCATTCCTCTCTCTGGCATGATGCCATACGAAGATATCCAGTTTCAGATTGTGGACCTTCCACCCATAGGAAACGAATCCACTGACGGCTGGGTTTCCGGGATCCTGAGAATTGCTGACATTCTCATGCTGGTCATTGACCTCTCTGAGTATCCCATTATCCAAGTTGATCTCCTGACGGCACAGTTGTCAGAATGGAAGATACCCCTTCTGGAAAAAGATAAGTGCAGGGACGAAGAGAAAGGCTTCCCATCCAAACCCCTGATTCTCGTCGGAAACAAGTTCGATACTCCTGGTGCGGAAGATGGACTGAAAGCGGTTCAACAGAAATACCACTCAATGTTTCCGATTGCAGGGATTTCCACAAAAAACAAGCAAGGCGTCGAGGAATTACGCCACGCTGTTTTTGAAAACTCCCGCGTTATTAGGGTATATTCAAAAGAACCTGGCAAAGAACCTGACATGAATACGCCCTTCACCCTCCCTGCTGGCTCTTCTGTAATACGGCTTGCGGAATTAATCCACAAGGACTTCGTGAAGAACCTTAGGTATGCCTGCATATGGGGATCCGCGAAATTCGCAGGTCAGAGGGTACAGAAGGATTATATCCTTCATGACAGAGATGTGGTGGAATTTCATGTGAGATGAAGCAGCCGCAAAAGACACCATTGAATCATTTGAGAAAGAACTTGCGGGATCTGGGGAATCCGGCAAAGGCGGAGACCCTCTCCCGGTTTTTCAAGACAGGAAAGGGAGAGTATGGAGAGGGAGACGTCTTCCTTGGGATTCCTATACCTAAACTGAGGATGATCGCAAAAAAGTATTCTGAATTTCTCCTCAAGGATCTCCAGGGGCTCCTTTTAAGCAGAATACATGAAGAAAGGCTTGTTTCCCTTCTTATCCTGATCATAAAGTACAGTGAGGCGGACAGTGCGCACAGACAAGCAGTCGTTGATTTCTATTTAAGGAACACAAGACGGATCAACAACTGGGATCTCGTAGACATTTCTGCAGGAAATATCCTGGGTGATTACCTCCTGGACAAAGATAGGACGCTCCTCTCCCATCTCGCAGAATCTGCGAGCGTTTGGGAGAGGAGAATCGCCATTATGGCGACCTTTGCCTTTATCAAAAAGAATGAATTCAATGATACCCTGCACATTTCCGAAGTGCTCCTGAATGATACGCATGACCTTATTCATAAGGCTATAGGATGGATGCTACGGGAGATCGGCAAAAGGGACAGAGAAACGGAAGAACAATTTCTGAGAACTCATTACCGCAACATGCCAAGGACAATGCTAAGATACGCCATTGAACGATTCGATAAAAAGACAAGGGATGCCTATCTGAAACGATAGTCCATACTCTTCCTATCCTTAAGAGCCTTTTTTTTGCACATCCTTTTTGTAAGTGGCTTGATTCTATGCTAAGATTAAGTCAGGGACACCCCGAAGAGGCTATGAAATGAAGATAGTATTCGCCACAGACGGATCGGAGCATTCAGAGGCTGCCGCGCAATTTCTGTCCCGTTTCAATTTTTCTCCCCACGATGAGATCGTTGTTCTCCATGTGGTCTCCGAAATCCCCTATGATGATGATTACCATGCCCAGATCAGACATGTGATCAAGAAGGTTGCACCAAAGATTCTTCATGCAGCGCAAAAACTCCTGAAACCCGCAAGGGCACAGCTCAGCTCTTTGGAGAAGGAGGGAATCCCTGACACCACCATCATACAGGTGGTCGAGGATACCGGCGCAGACCTTGTCGTCATGGGGGCAAGGGGATTAAAGAGTATGAAATCGTTTCTCCTTGGGAGCGTGACTAGGTCAGTGGCGATTAACTCGCCAAAACCGGTTCTGGTCACCAAGGCTCTTAAGGGTGAAAGAACGGAAAAGATGAGGGTTCTTTTTGCCACCGACGGTTCCTCCTCTTCTCTTACGACCGCAGCATTCCTTGGCTCCCTGCCCTTTCCCGATCCCACAGAGCTGGTGCTGATGAATGTGGCATGGTCCGCAGCCTCAGACATCCCCGAACGATTTGTCATGGAGGTGGATGACAAAATCAAAAAACATGTGGCGATGGCCAGGTCAATAGAAGTGGAAGCATCGGAAAGGATCATAGATCAGACCAAACCGCATCTGGGCAGGAGATTTGCAAAGATAGCAGGGATATCGAAGGGCGGAGACCCCTCTATGGAAATCATCAATGAAGCAGAAAGGATAGACGCCGATCTTATTGCGGTCGGAAGCAGGGGTCTGAAAGGGGTAAAGGGAATGCTGGGAAGCGTATCCAGGAGGGTTCTCGGTCATGCCCACTGCCCTGTGTTAATCGGAAAAGAAAGCGGGGGTTGATTACTCCACGTTGAGTCCTCCCCGACGCAAGAGGAAAAAGAGAAGCGGGCTCTTAATAAGCCCTATTTAATTTCTGTGGTAAGGAGGTTCATCATGCCAGTACGTAGCGCAGAAGCAGTATGGGAAGGCACTCTGCTCAAGGGGGAGGGGAAGATGAAGCTTGGGAGCGGCGCATTTGAAGGCGCATATTCCTTTTCCTCCCGCTTCGAGAACGGCCTTGGCACCAATCCTGAGGAACTTATAGGCGCTGCGCATGCAGGCTGTTTTTCCATGGCCCTGTCCTTCATGCTTGAACAGGCACACTATACTCCGGAACGCGTTCATACCACCGCAAAGGTGCATGTTGATAAAGTGGGAGACGGATTCAAGATCACGGTGATCGAACTGGAGACCCAGGGCAAGATTCCGGGCATTGATGAAAAGACATTCCTCGAAAAGGCTGAGGCTGCCAAAAAAGGGTGTCCTGTA
>DASPUA010000315.1:0-5246 GCA_035623135.1 Thermodesulfovibrionales bacterium
ATGTTTTGTCATGGTATCACACCTGGCGCCGCCTCCTCCCTGCACATACAGGATTCCCTGCGCTGCTGCATTAAATGCACCATTGGTTACATCACCCAGGACTGTGATCTTCGCGCCGCAGTTCAGCCACCCAATATCGTCGGAAGCGCTGCCCTTTACGAGGATCTCGGTGCCGGACATGCCCATACTTCCCAGCCTCTGGCCAACCGGACCTTCAACAGTAATCTTTACTGCCTCCTGCCGCGGCCAGATGCGACCGCCGATGCCGTGCTGTCCGTCAGCAACAAGGCAGATCTCTCTCGCCCCTTCCAGGACCGCATGCTGGATCTGCTCCTCCAGAACGCGGGAAGGAACCCTCTTCCCCTTTACCTCGCCATAGATGGTCATCACAGAGCTCGCAGCCCTGGGCCTTTTCGCTCCCTGCACCTTGCCCTTTGCTTTCTGCTTTGTCTCTTTTCTAACACGCATAGGTTATCTCCAGCCGCTCTGCCATTGCCTTGTCCTCGACGCTCAAACCATCAGACATACCGATAGGAAGCTCTGTGCTTCTGCCCATAGGCGCAAATATCTTCCTCATCTCCACATCAGCGGCCTTGAAGACCTCCACGACCCGCTCTGCCACCTTATCAGAATCCAATCTCCGGTAGAGCTTCGGATCCTGCGTGGTAATTCCCCTTGGACATTTCCCTGTATTACAGAGATTGCAGCGGTTATATTCGTCTCCAAAACAGTCTGCTGCTGCCTGCATGATATACTTGCCGATCGAAACCGCCGATGCACCGAGCACAATAAGGGCAGCTGCATTGGCAGCAAGATTCCCCTTTTTGCCTACGCCTCCCGCTGCGATGAGGGGGAGTTCATTCTGCTTCCCCTGCTTCACGAGGTCGAGATAACAGTCCCTGATATTTGATGCGATAGGGTGCCCCATTTTATCCATGGACACATTGTATGCCGCACCCGTCCCCCCATCTTCGCCGTCAATGGAAAGGGCCGCGGCATAAGGGTTCCTTGCGAGGTTATTCAATACCGCCCGCGCGGTCTTTGTACCGGAAATCTTGGGATACACAGGCACCCTGAAGCCCCATGCCATGGACATGGACTGGATCATCTTCGCCACCGCTTCTTCTATGGAATATTTTGTCTGGTGAGTAGGTGGTGAGGAAAGGTCCACAAACTGGGGGACCCCTCTGATGCTCGCAATGAGTTTCAGGACCTTTTGTGCCATGAGAAGTCCTCCATCGCCTGGTTTCGCACCCTGGCCGTACTTGATCTCTATGGCAGCCGGGTCCTCCACCATGTGCGGGAGCGCATGAATGATCTCATCCCATCCAAAATAGCCTGAAGCGATCTGGATGATAAAGTACTTGAGATACTTGGACCTCAGGAGCCTCGGTGGCATCCCTCCCTCGCCAGAACACATCACCACCGGCATTCCCTCTATCTCGTTAAGATAAGCCACACCCATTGCAAGACCTTCCCACATGGGAGGAGAAAGGGCCCCCACCGACATACTGCCGATCATAATGGGATATATCTCCCGTACAGGAGGGATAAATTTCCCGCTCTTCTTGTCCAGCACCAGCGCGCCATCAGCCATGGTCAGGGGAAGCTCCTCAGGGGGTAAAATCCTTCCCAGGAGTGTTCTGACACGGAATTCATGCCTGCCGGCATCAAGGGCTGGGTCGGTGAGCATGGAGATTCTCGTGAATTTAAGCCTGTCAAGGGTTGATACAGAAGGGTCATTCCTTCTCCCGCCCCTCTTGTAGGGCTCCCCTCCCTTATTCTTGTAATGATAGAATTTGTGCTGAAAGTTGTATTCAGGCTCAATGGCTTCATTGGGACATACCAGAGTACAACTACCGCAGCCCGTACAGTATCGCTCCATATCAGTCACCTGTTCAACCACCTGAATAACCTTCTTCACCGCAGCAGGAGCAGGCACAGGCCCCTCTGACTGAACAAACCTCTGCACCTTCACGGTCGGCTCAATAGCCTTCACAGGACATACCGCGGTGCACCTCCCGCATCTCTTGCAGCGGTCATCCCTCCAGCGGATGATATAGGGGAACTCCCTCAGTGAGAGCTGGTGATTGTTGTCTAACCGTGAAGCTGGTTCCATACCCTTGCCTCCTTTGCCTGCGGCGAGACAATCACCATGTCGTACTTCATGGGGAAAATGTCCTCTTGCTTATCCCTCTTCTGAACTGCGCTGTCCACTCCGCATTCCTCGGACATCAACGCAAATTTTCCCTTCACCCCTCCCACAACTCCGGGACGGAGCTTCTTGGAATCGTGAACCATGAAACAGGTGCCGTCAGGAGTGAATCCGATAACCATGTTAGGCCCGTCTATGCAGAGAGGTCTCAATGACTGTTTCATTATCCTCAAGGCATCACCGTCTTTCCTCTGCTCAATCTCTGATGTCTTAAGAGGAGTGATCACATCCTTATAGTAATGAAGCGGAAACCCGAGCTGCCTCACCGCATAGTGAAGGATGTGCGTGAAGACTTCACTGTCACTGTTGTACCCCATATATCCGGGAAACCCTCTGCCCATGAGGAATTCCCGTATAGGCACGAATGCGGTATTTTCGCCGTTCGTCATTGAGCAAAAACCCTGAATGAAGAAGGGATGGCAGGCATAAAGGTATATGGCATAGTTTGTGTTTTGTCTGCCCTGCGCAAACACGATCTTCGCCTTAATGCCATCCTTGTCAAGACCAAAAAACTCACCCAACTGGAGGGGGTCCCCCACCTCCTTGAGGGTGATCACATCAGGATAGAACGAAAAGACAAATATGGACTCATCAGGCTCGCCGATCCTGCGAATGGCAAGACGGGTCTTCATGAGGAGGTCTTCCTTGTCCTTCAACGACTTATCCCTGAATTGATCGGGATAATCGTACACCCTCGCGAAATAGTAATCACGGGCGGCTACTCCCTTGATCTTTCTTATCTTCGGCGTCCATACGTGGTTAAGCTTGAATCCCTGCTTATCCATAAATTCATCAAGCACTCCGATGCCTTTCTTGGAGCAGATACCGGACATAATAGGATATTCCTTCAGTTCTTGAAATTCATCACCCAGATCCTTGAGGACGAGACCAAGACCTGAACCATCATGACCTTCCTTCATCGTCTCCAGGGCAAGGATATTCTCCATTGGAGAGAAATATTCCTTTGATGTTATGGCAGCGAGTCTGCACATTCCCTTTACCTCACAAATGGTCCGATAGTGTATCTTTTTTCAGGTAAAAAAAGCGTCTCTCCCACTCGTGTGGTACCAGACGCCATTGGTCGGCAACCATTTACCTTTGTACTATAATAAAAATTACCAGACTCCTTTGTCAATACATCAGGCATCTGAAAAACGGTTTTCTCGCATGTACTTGCGGTAATGGCAAGCCCTTAACCACTCCAGAAATCTTAAAACTATTGAAAAAATCGGAATCATGACATCTCAATTCTACCCCTTAATGAAAAAACGGGCCGATTCGGATGGTCAAGGGAATAGAGACATGTTCGCATAAAGAGAAGAAAATGGAACGAATTCAAGATCCATGTTACTGAATAGGGACGGGAGAACTACCTAGATAATTGATGGATCAAGAAGGGAATGAGAATAATCGGCCGTCAGTCCCTAAAAAGAATTGCGTGTGCTCCTTCCTTGGCGCTGATGCTCCTGACCATCTGAAGAGCCTCCTTCTCATCTTTAAACTTGCCGACTAATACTCGATAAAAGAGTTTTGTATCCTTTGTGCCCGGCTTGTAAACAAAGGCTTCATAGCCCTTTTCTTTATATTTCGTTGCGAGGGCATCGGCATTCTTTTCGCTCTTAAAAGCACCCATTTGAACAGAATACGTCCCCTTTGCTGATGGTTTTGCATCGGGTTTCGATGCAGAGGCCTTTGGTTCCTGCTTCGACACCGTAGCTCTTGCTGGTGTTGCTGCGGCAGCTTTCGTTTCCGCCTTCGGCAGACTTGCCT
This sequence comes from Thermodesulfovibrionales bacterium, assembly GCA_035623135.1. Lineage (GTDB taxonomy): Bacteria > Nitrospirota > Thermodesulfovibrionia > Thermodesulfovibrionales > UBA9159 > DASPUA01. The sequence goes on from DASPUA010000315.1 coordinate 3,986, forward strand.
TTACTTCAGGCTCAGGTGCAGCAGCCCTGGGCTCAGCACCTGGCGTGTGAGATGAAATATCTGCCTTCGTCATCGGTGCCACCCCCCTTTGTCCCGCTGGCTGTTCAGGCCTTTGAGGTTCTTGTGCGGGGCCAGAACTTACGGTCTGTTCCTGGGAAGACTGATCAGGCTTGGTTGCAGGAGGCGGTTGAACCTTTCTGTCAGGCAAAGAGTCTCTTTCATAGAATAAAATTGCTGCCAGAATGAGAATCATAACTGCAGCAACGCCAATCACCGGCATAAGCAATGCATTCTTCGTTCCTCTTCTCCTCATGCCTTTCTTCATGGCATATGCACTGAGACGCTCCTCGGTTATCTTGCCCTGTCCTGCCGTTTCATCAGAGGCCGCCACTTCTTCATGTATCCTTTCCACTCGCTCTGCTCTTGCCTCTTCTTCATGCTTGAACTCCTTTGAAGAGAGGTCAGTCCCTCCAGCGTTCTTATAGCGGGGCTCGATGGTTTCCATACCATCCCCTTCTATAGGTTCTCCGAATTCGCTCCCTATAGACTGCGCCTCAACAGGCTGCTTTGAAAGAATATCCTCAGTTTTTGAGATAAGCTCTTCAGGAACAAACGGGGTCTTGAGGGAATCAACAATCCCGTAAAGAGATGTGTACCGGGGATCAGTGGCTCCCTCGAAGGTGGAAAACACGATAATCGGAACCTCCTTGAACTCTTCATCCTCATGGATTGTACTGCAAAGCTCCAGCCCCCCGCCTTTTGGCATGGCAGGATTTACAAATATCAGCCGGGGATGCACTTTCCTTACCATTGTAAGGGCAGCGTCATTACTGGGAGCGGTAAAGACAAGATAATCTCTCGCTTCCAGGGTTTCGATCATGCGCCTGGTATTCTCGGTATCATCGTCGATTATGAGGATTGTTTCAAACATTATTGAACCACTTTAACAACTTTCAAGAAAAATTTCAAATGTCCTTCACACCGTCACGCTGTCAATCCTCTTTAGACCCTTTTGCCGCGCTGTTCTGACGGCAGTCGCGTACTCCTCCCTCGTAATCTTCCTGTTAAGCGGTGGATGTTCTGATGCCTTATACCATGGGGAGTACTGGTCCATAATATTAAGGTAAGTGTCTTTTGAAATTTCCTCAGCAATAAAGGCGATCACCTCCTCTGTTCCCGCAACATCTTCAGGTAACACAAGGTGCCTCACAAGGAGGCCCCTCTGGGCAATCCCTCTCCCGTCTATCACAAGGTCCCCTAC
>DASPUA010000316.1:0-3079 GCA_035623135.1 Thermodesulfovibrionales bacterium
ACTGAACAGTTCCAAGATCTGAATCCGTTTCACCTCAGAAGAAGTATGGAAGAGAAGCTCAAAAGGATCTTTCAGGCATGCTCCAAAAAGGTACGTTGAGTCTCCGATCCTTTGGTAACATTTTCCTATGAGTCAACTGGAGAGAGCTGTTGTGGGGTCGAAAAAAAAAGACCATTGGGCAGCATATCTGACTGTGATACATATGGAATTCGTTCCACAAGTGATACATGAATTTTGCTCAAGTAAGTAGATTACCTTATAATAAATCTCGGATAAGGTAACAAGAAAAGGTTGCGCAATGAACGGAATCGTTGATTTTCACACCCATGCATTTCCCGATGCCCTTGCAGAGAGGGCAGTGAAAACCCTGGAAGAAGAGGGGGGAATCAAAGCCCATCTGGACGGCAGTGTGTCTTCGCTCCTCTTATCGATGGATAAACACGCTATCGAAAAAAGTGTAGTGTGCTCCATTGCGACGAAACCATCGCAGTTCAATCCCATACTCAGATGGTGCAAAGAGATACAGTCCGAGAGGATCATCCCTTTTCCCTCCTTTCACCCTGGGGACCCGGGTTTTCGCGAGAGGATTATTGAGATAAAGGGAGAGGGTTTCAAGGGAATAAAGTTTCATCCCTATTACCAGGACTTTGCCCTCAATGAAGAAGGACTTTTCCCTGTGTATGAAGAGATATGCAGGGCAAATCTTGTGATGGTGGTCCATACAGGTTTTGATATCGCATTCGCGAGAATACCGAAGGCAGATCCTCTGAAGATAGTGGAGGTCAAGAAGAGATTTCCTGAACTCAAACTGGTTACCACCCACCTTGGCTCCTGGGAACAATGGAAAGAGGTGGAGGAGCTGTTAATGGGGAAGCCGATTTTTATGGAGATATCATGTTCCCTCGAATCTCTGGACAAGAACCGTGCAAAGGAAATTATTCTGAACCATCCAGGTGATTATGTCCTTTTCGGCACAGACTCTCCCTGGACAGGACAGGGGGAAACCCTCTCACTCTTGCAGAGTCTTGACCTGGGCGCAGAGATGGAAAGCCGCATCCTAAGGGAAAATGCAATCAACCTCCTGAACTCGGTCTGAACGCATAGGAGGGTTCGTAGTCCCTAACCAGTCGAGACCTGGATGTCATTGAAAATAACACCATGGTGTGATAACCTACATTTCCGAATTTTATTAAGAAATGAAACCCAAAGACGATAAACCAAAAAAACGCTTACTCTCAGGAAATGAGGCCATTGCCCGAGGAGCATATGAGGCAGGAGTAAAGGTCGCCTCAGCATATCCAGGAACTCCCTCAACAGAGATAATCGAAACTCTTTCCACGTATAAAGGAATCTACACAGAATGGGCTCCCAATGAGAAAGTGGCTGTGGAAGTTGCGCTGGGTGCCTCTTTTGCGGGAGTGAGAGCTTTGGCCTCAATGAAGCACGTTGGCCTCAATGTTGCTGCTGACCCTCTTTTTACTGCCGCCTATACAGGAGTGAGGGGTGGACTCGTCATCGTTACCGCTGATGATCCAGAGATGCACAGTTCCCAGAACGAGCAGGACAACAGGAATTATGCGTTTGCCGCAAAAGTCCCTATGCTGGAGCCGGCTGACGCGTCTGAGGCAAAGGAAATGATCAAGACTGCCTACAGGATAAGCGAAGAGTTCGATACTCCGGTGCTGTTCAGAACGACTACAAGAGTCTCGCATGTAAAAGGCATCATCTCCACGGGTGATACGGAGAAGTCCTCCACAAGTCCAGGGATCGAAAAGATGCCGGAGAAATTCGTCATGCTTCCTGCCCATGCCAGAAAAAGGAGAATCGAATTAGAAAAACGCATGGTCAGGCTCAGGGAATTCGCGGAGACTTTCCCGGGAAACAGAGTTGAATGGGGAAATAAGCAGAGAGGGTTTATTACCTCTGGTGTCTCCTACCTGTATGTGAAGGAAGCATTCCCCGATGCCTCTGTCCTCAAACTCGGCATGGTCTTCCCATTCCCTGAAAAAATGATAATGGACTTTGCAAGAAAAGTTGTAAAAGTGGTTATCGTGGAGGAGCTTGATCCCTTTATCGAACTTCATGTAAAGGCCATAGGCATTGCCTGCAAGGGAAAAGGGCTGATACCTGCTATGGGAGAATTGAACCCGCGAATCGTCCGTGCATCGATTACGGGGCGAAAGACAAAGGTTGTTTTTGAACCTGTGCCGATTCCCATGAGGCCTCCAAATCTCTGTCCCGGCTGTCCCCACAGGGGAATATTTTATGCACTTTCGAAGCTCGGTCTTTTTGTAGCAGGTGACATAGGCTGTTATACCCTTGCAGCGCTCAGGCCTCTCTCTGCCATGGACTCATGTGTGTGCATGGGGGCTGGTATCGGAAACGCCTTTGGCATGGAAAAGGCCCTTGGGAATGAGGCGTTGGGAAAGATCGTAGCGGTCATCGGGGATTCCACATTTTTCCATTCCGGAATCACAGGACTGATTGACATTGTCTATAACAGAGGTTTCACGACCGTAATCATTCTTGATAACAGGACCACGGGTATGACCGGCCATCAGCCCCATCCTTCCTCCGGCATGACCATCAGAGGGGATTTTACCACTGCAATTGATATTGGGGCACTTTGCAGGGCTATCGGCGTACGGCATGTGGTTACCGTCAATCCCAGTGATATTGAGGCAACACAAAATGTTGTGAAGCGGGAGGTCGAGCGTCCCGAGGCTTCCGTCATTATCGCAAAGTCGCCCTGTGTCCTCCTGCCTGAAATGAGGAAGCGCAAGGACAAGAAGCTCTATATCGTCATATCAGAAAAATGCACTGGCTGCAGGACCTGTCTCAAGCTGGGATGTCCGGCAATAGAGTGGGTCCCCCTCGCTCCTGAAGAGGCGAAAAGGTTTGGGTGCAAGGAGAGCCAGAAGGGATATTCAAGGATAAACGCAGTACTGTGCGACGGCTGCGGACAGTGTGCTCCGCTTTGCAAGTTTGACGCCATTGTGGTGGCCGGAGAAGATGAAGGATAAGACAACGAATATCCTCATCTGCGGAGTTGGCGGTCAGGGAATACTCCTCGCCAGCG
>DASPUA010000317.1:0-3600 GCA_035623135.1 Thermodesulfovibrionales bacterium
GTGGCAACTAGGGCAAGACCTATCCAGAGTGCAGCCATTCCCCACACTTCATGCATAACCTGTCTCCTTCCAGGGCAATAAAAAAACCCCTACCATGAATGGTAGGAGTTATCAGTCCCGATGAATCGGGACGGTTAATGGCGAACTCCATCGCCGCTCCAGTAACATAACAGAGAGCTCCCTATATGTCAATTGCCCACACGAGAAATCACAAGGAAGTGATACGATTTCTCACCCAGATGGAAGTTTTTTTATTATAATAACCATATATGGTTATGAAACATAAAAGAGGCGGAGTTGAAAAACAACCTAAGAAGGGTATTTATCTTTTGCCCAATACCCTTACGCTGTGTGGAATGTTTTGCGGTTTTTTCGCGATCCTTTCTGCAATAAACGGCAATTTCCTCCATGCAGCATGGGCCATTGTGCTTGCCAATGTGTTCGATGGTCTGGACGGCTGGATTGCGCGTTTGACCAACACCACGACACGCTTCGGGATTGAGCTCGATTCCCTCTCCGACCTTGTGGCTTTTGGTGTTGCACCTGCAGTCATGATGTACAAATGGGCACTTATGCCCTTTGGGAGGTGGGGCTGGGCTGCGAGCTTTCTCTTTGTGGCGTGCGGTGCGCTGAGGCTTGCCAGGTTCAATATACAGACAGGTACACCGGGATCAAAGGCATTCAAAGGAATGCCCATACCAGGGGCAGCTACGGTAATGGCATCCATTGTGATTTTTTATTATGATTTCTGGAAAGGTGTTCCTGAGCAGAACGTGTTTTTCCTCATTGTCACGATCTTGCTTTCTCTCCTTATGGTGAGCACCATTCGGTATCATGGTCTGAAGGAGATCGATTTCAGGGAGAAAAAGCCATTCTGGTTTCTCATTGTTTTCGTGATAATTCTCTTTGTACTTTTTGTCCATCCATCGACCGCGATATTTATCTTTGCCATGGCGTACCTCATTTGGGGTATAATTGAAAACAGTTATCTTCTCGTAAAAAGGAGAAGGACACAATCCCTTGAGCAACAGGCTCTTTTTGAGGGCTCGCCAAAACGGGACGCAAAGGGGAGCGAAGTGACGAACGGTGAGGTAAAGGATGAGAGTCATCAAAATATTTGATACAACACTGCGTGACGGGGAACAGTCCCCCGGGGCATCCATGAACGTCGAGGAAAAGATCCAGGTGGCGAAGCAGCTTGCCCGTCTGGGAGTCGATGTGGTCGAGGCAGGATTTCCCATTGCGTCTCCGGGAGATTTTGAGGCGGTGAAGAGGATTGCGTCCGAAGTGAAGGGGATTACCGTGGCCGGGCTTGCGAGGGCAAAAGAGGAGGACATAAAGAGGGCATGGGAGGCGGTAAAGGATGCTGCCCAAAAAAGAATACATACCTTCCACTCTACATCTGACATCCACCTGAAATACCAGTTCAGGGTGAGCCGTGAAGAGGCATTAAAGAGATCTGCGGAGATGGTAAGACTGGCCAGGAGTCTTGTGGAAGATGTAGAGTTCTCTCCCATGGATGCGACAAGGACAGAGACGAACTACCTCCTGGAGGTTCTGGATGCGGTGATAGAGGCAGGAGCCTCTACCGTGAATATCCCTGACACCGTGGGCTATACCACTCCGACCGAATTCGGGACCATGATAAAGGCAATCAAGGAGAAGATAGGAGATCGGGCGGTAATCTCTGTGCACTGTCATAATGATCTTGGGCTGGCGGTGGCAAACTCCCTTGCGGCTGTGATGAGTGGCGCAGGACAGGTGGAATGCACCATTAACGGAATAGGTGAACGGGCAGGGAATTGCTCTATGGAAGAGGTGGTGATGGGTCTCAAGACCAGGAAGGACTTTTACGGAGTTGAGACAAGGATCAACACAAAGGAGATTATCCGCACGAGCAGGCTCGTCACGAGGATAACCGGCATTCAGGTACAACCGAATAAGGCCGTAGTGGGTGCAAACGCCTTTGCCCATGAATCAGGCATTCATCAGGATGGGCTCCTGAAGGAAAAGATGACTTATGAGATCATGCGTCCTGATGAGATCGGATTGCACCGGACAGAACTCGTTCTTGGGAAGCATTCAGGCAGGCATGCCTTTAAGACAAGACTGAAGGAGCTTGGGTATGAGCTCAGTGATGAAGAAATAGAGACGGCGTTTAACAAGTTTAAACACCTTGCTGACCAGAAGAAGGATATCTTTGATGAAGACCTCGAAGCCCTTGTGTCAGAGGAAGTATCAAAGATTCCCGAGACCTACAGCCTTGTAAACCTTTCAGTCAGCAGCGGAATGAAGGTGAAACCCACTGCTGCATTGACCATGAAAATCAATGACCGTGCTATCGAGAAGACGGAGCATGGTGACGGCCCTGTGGATGCCGTGTACAAAGCAATTTCTGCAGTAACAGAGACAAAGAGCATTCTCCTTAAATTTGAGGTGAAAAGCATTACCGGCGGTACGGACGCCCTGGGTGAGGTAGTGGTGTCCCTGGAAGAAGACGGGAAAAAGGTGAGGGGGCAGGGTGCCGATACCGACATTATAGTTGCGGCGGCAAAGGCGTACATCAACGCCTTAAACAAACTTGCGGTGAGAAGGAGGCAGGAGTCTCCATGAAGGGAATCCCCTGGAGAGGGGTATTCCTTCCCCATTCTTCGTAAAGAATACCCACGGGTTGTGCACGCTCATAAATTCCCCAGTCATTTGTTAAATAATGTATTGAAAATCAAAGAGAAAGTCGTGTATCATATGAAATTGCGTAAACGGAGGTGCTGAGATTACCACACAATCCGCAGAGGATATCGAGACTTACCGTCATAGCACGTCACATATTATGGCCCACGCGGTGAAGGAACTCTTCCCCGACGCCAGATTGGCTATCGGTCCTGCAACAGAGGACGGGTTTTACTATGACTTTGATATCAGCAGGCCGCTCACTCCCGAGGATCTGGAGAAGATTGAGGGGAAGATGGCTGAGATCATCAAGGAGAACAGACCTTTCAACCGGAGGATTCTTTCGAGAAAAGAGGCCATTGAGCTTTTTAGAAACAAAGGTGAGGAGTATAAGGTTGAACTCCTCGATGAGATCGCCGATGAAGAAGTCTCGGTGTATGAAGAAGGTGGGTTTATAGATCTCTGCCGCGGACCCCATGTTCCGTCAACAGGGGTGGTCAGGGCATTCAAGCTCCTGAGCATTGCTGGCGCATACTGGAGAGGGAATGAAAAAAACAGGATGCTGCAGCGCATCTACGGCACCTCTTTTCTGGATGCGAAGGCGCTCAAGGACTATCTCGCATTTCTTGAAGAGGTCAAGAAGAGGGACCATCGAAAGCTTGGGAAAGAGCTCGATCTGTTCAGCATGAGTGATGAAATCGGCCCCGGTCTTATCCTGTGGCATCCTAACGGCGCTGTCATCAGACGGGAAATAGAGGATTTCTGGCGTGAAGAGCACTCCAGGGCAGGATATCAGATTCTCTTTACTCCCCATATCGCAAGACTGACTCTGTGGCAGAGGAGCGGACACTGGGACTTTTATCGTGAAAATATGTATTCTCCCATGGAGATTGAAGGCATGGAGTATGAATTAAAGCCCATGAACTGTCC
>DASPUA010000318.1:0-3864 GCA_035623135.1 Thermodesulfovibrionales bacterium
AATCCCTTTCTCTGCATGTTTTTTCTCGGTAACATGCATTATGAGTCAACGATCCTTTTAACTTCTGTCTACGGTAACATTATTTGTGAGTCAATTCGTGGGTTCCTCATTCTGTTTTAATTCCTTTGGTATCTGGTATAATTTAAGATGGACAAAATGACGGCTGCCTTTGCTCGTATGCTGATACTGACGTTTGCGGCCTTGACGCTTTCGTGTGCCTCGCCAGTGGTTAAGGATCAACAAAGAGCTCCGGAACCAGTGCCTGAGCCGCCTCCAGGGGCTTACTACGAATATATGCTTGGATATGAAGCCGAACTTTCGGGCGATTGGGATGAGGCACTAAAGGATTATAATGAAGCGCTCAGACTTGATCCCTCGTCATCTTATCTCAAGACACAAATGAGTTACATCTATCTGAGGACAGGCAGGGTCCAGGATGCGATAAAGACCATGGAAGACGTGGTACGGTTGGATGGAACCTATGTCCCTGCCCTCATGCTGCTTGCCCAGATGTACAATAGCCAAAAAAGGCTTGACGAGGCGATATCTCTTTATGAAAAAGTGATTAAGCTTGACCCCTCGGTGAGCGACGCGTATCTTTTCCTCGGGGTGCTCTATGCCTCACAGCAGAGCTATGACAAGGCGGTGAATATCCTCGAATCATTACTCAGGCAAGAGCCTGGGGTGGTCATGGCCTCTTATTATTTGGGGGTCATTTATATGGAGACGAAGAAATTTGATAACGCAGAAGAGTACTTTAAGAAGGTTATTGACCTGAAACCCAACTTTGAGCCGGGTTACTTTAACCTCGGGGTCATCAGCGAGATGAATGAAGACCTGCCCCAGGCAGAGACCTATTACCGCAAGGCTACGGAACTGAATCCCCACGACATGCGTGCCAAAGAAAGGTTAAGTCAGGTATTTATCAAACAGAAGAGCGTCGATAAGGCGATAGCCCAGCTCAGGGAACTGAGTGACCAGGACCCTGCGAACATCGATGTCCATCTGAGACTGGGTCTTCTGTATCTTGAGGACAAGGTCTACGATCGTGCGATAGAAGAGCTGAGGCTTGTCCTTGAGGCAAAGCCAGAAGATATCGCAGCCAGGTTTTATCTTGCCGTCGCCCTGGAGGAGATAGAGAAATACCCTGACGCGGTGGATGAATTAAAAAAAATTATCTCCCTCGATCCAAAGAATCTGAATGCCTTTGCTCAGCTCGGTCTTTTATATGCAAAACTCAAACAATTCGATAATGCGATCAAGACATACGAGGAGGTGCTGTCCTTTGAAAAGGATAATCCCGAGATCTACCTTTATCTTGGTATGACCTGTATGGAGGCAAAGGATTTCAAGAAGGCTGAAGAGGTATTGAAAGAAGGGCTTGCGCGTTTTGGTGATAACGAAGATCTCAATTTTAATCTTGCGGTACTGTATGAAAAAACAAAGGAGTTTGATGAGATGGAAAGCTACCTCCTCAAGGTGATCGGGAAAAATCCGAAAAATGCAGATGCCCTCAATTTTCTTGGCTACAGTTATGCGGACAGGGGAATCCATCTCGAGGAGGCGCTTTCCCTTATTCAAAGGGCATTAGAGGTGAAGCCTGGTAATGGCTATATGCTTGACAGCCTCGGTTGGGTGTATTTCAAGATGGGGAAAAACGAAGACGCCATTAGGTACCTGCTGGAGGCAACTGAGGGGGTGAAGGACGACCCTGTGTTATATGAGCATCTCGGAGATGTATACTCTTTTATGGGTAACAAGGACGCTGCCCTAAAGGCATGGCAAAAGGCAATGGAAATGGGCGAGAAAGAGGAAGGGCTGAAAGAGAGGGTTGAAGAGAAGATAAATGGTCTGAAATTAAAAGATCAGGGAGTACCATAGAGACGGATAACACCTTACCCTAAGTTCGGGTGGTGAGTGCATGAGTGACGAATAGGGGGGTCCCTGTCAGAAATCACCTCAGTCCGGACATCCACAACCCCACAAGACGTTCTTGATTTTATGAAACTATCAGATATCGAAATAGTGAGGTAACGGCTGAGATGTTTGCCTTGAATGCTCCTGCAAAAATAAACTGGTTCCTGAACGTGCTGGACAAAAGGGAAGACGGGTATCATGACATTGTGAGTCTTCTGCAGTGTGTTAGCCTCAGTGACTTCCTTATAATGGAGAATTCATCTGCTGTTGAGGTCACAACAGGTGCGGATATCCCGAGAGATGATAACCTTGTATATAAAGCTGCCACACTAATGAGAGAAAAAGCAGGAATCGCCTCAGGCGTCAAGATAACCCTGCACAAAGAGATCCCTTTGGCTGCCGGACTCGGGGGGGGGAGCAGCGATGCGGCCGCTACTCTGATGGGTCTCAACAAGCTCTGGGATCTTGACTTTAGTTCCCGAGACCTTGCGCGGCTCGGAGAGACTCTAGGTTCAGATGTGCCCTTCTTTTTCCATGGTCCCGCATCTGTAGTGGAAGGACGGGGTGAGATCGTGTCTCCCGTGGAATTAAGGAAATCCTATTCCCTCCTGCTTGTGAAGCCAAAGATAAGTATTTCCGCTGCATGGACATACGCCGAATACGACCAGGTTTCTTCGTCGAGAGAGGTATTAACAAAAAGGCCTGCTGATATTAAACTGTTCTGTCAAGCTCTTGAAAGAGGGGATTTTGAGCTTCTGTCATCTTTGCAAGGGAATAACCTTGAACCGTTCGTGGTGAGGAGATATCCCGTAATCGGCGAAATCAAACGTGGTCTGAAGGCGAGGGGTGCGCTCTTTTCCTCCATGAGCGGAAGTGGGTCCTCTGTGTTTGGCGTGTTTGGGTCAGAGCGCGATGCTGAGAATGCGAGGGAATACATGGCGCCTCATTGGTGCAGGGTGGTAAAGACCGTGAGAAGTGATGCGTGACGAGTAACGAGATGTGTGAACATGTGCGAGTTCATGCTTTAAGACTTGTAGAGAAAATAAACCTGATGTCTGGCTTGCAAATGTGCAAATGCATGAACGCAAGACCTGACCCTCTTCAGACACTATCCTCATCAGCAGATTTGAAATCTATTTTGCCTTCAGCATCGACATTCGCTCAACGAATAACTTCTCAAGATAGTGTATTTCTTTTTGCGCCAGTTCCTTGTTACCCTTGAATTCCTTATTATCATTCCTCCCTTTGATACAGGTCTGCTCCATAAATTCCCCGTACCGCTCACTTTCCTGAGGAACCTTCACGGTTTTAGAGGCGTTAGTACGAAGTTGTGAACAGTCAAAACCATTCAAACCGGCAAAGTAGGCATTCGGAATCTGCCCTTGTATGATCACGTCAAGATACCACGCCGTGTCCGCAGTGCTGGCTGCAAGGAACAGCAAAAAGGTGAGTGATATGACAGCCACACTCTTCATGACAACCTCCTTCTCTCTGCGGCCTTACGATCGGGAAAGGCCACCGCCCTGGTTTCAGGATGTCAGAACCAAATGAATATTTCTATTCATTTCTTGCTTTTTTCAAGGCATTTTTTGCAGGTCACAGATATAGGGTGAAGAAAAATATAATGCGAAAATATGGAAGGTGCAGATTATGGAAAACAGCTCGTCTCATTAGTGAAGCGTTGGACATGATCATAAAGAGACTTGGATTGGATAAATTGCCAGCGGAACTCTCTGAAGAAGATCGCAAGATTGTAGTCAGGTTCACCGATATGATGGAGAACATTCAGAGAATCAAGAAGAAGAAAAGCAAGGAGTAGAGCATTGGTTCACTACAATATGCGCTTTCCTGTAAGGGCAAATAAATCCTATGTCTGGCTTGCATATGTGTAAACGCATAAATGCAAGCTTGGCTCCTTCAGTCACTATGGTATTACCAACCAGTCTG
>DASPUA010000319.1:0-4042 GCA_035623135.1 Thermodesulfovibrionales bacterium
TATGGATTCCTTTATTGCATCTTCGCAAGAGATCTCAAGCACCTCTGCCTCCGGCAGATCACCCTTGGATAGCAGCTCTATATACGTTCGGATATTACCGGTGTTTTTTGTCCTTCTGTCTCCGATGAAACCGTGGGCGCCCGCGCCGATACCAAGGTACTGCCCCCTATTCCAGTAGTTCAGATTGTGTATGCATTGGAACCCCGGTTTTGCGAAGTTAGATATCTCATACTGGCTGTACCCCGCCTTACCGAATCTGTCTATGGCAAGGGAGTACATCCTGATGATGGTGTCTTCGTCAGGTTTTTCGAGTTTTCCTGTTGAGATGAGTTTATGGAGAGGGGTGTCTTTCTCCGGAGTGAGTTCATACGCCGAGACATGTTCAGGAGAAATCTCAATAGCAGTTGATACTGTCTGAGTCCAGGCTTGGAGTGTCTGGCCTGGTATCCCGTAGATGAGGTCAATGGATAGATTTATGATTCCCGCATCTCGTGCTGCTGCTATGGAATCGAGGGCCTCTGAAAAATCGTGTATCCTTCCCAGGAGCTTTAAGTCATTATCATTGAATGACTGGACACCTATACTCAATCTGTTGATCCCCGATTCGAAAAGTGCTCTGAGCATTCCTCCGGTGACTGTGCCGGGATTGGCCTCGATGGTTAATTCCGCATCAGGGGCTATCCCGAACGCGCCCTTTATTGTGTTCAAGAGTCTGATGAGTGCCAGGGCGGGGATTGTAGTGGGTGTTCCACCACCGATGTAGACTGTCTTTAAAACCCCCGCCCCATTTCTTCTAAGTTCCAGCTCCTTAAGCACTGCAGTGATGTAGTCCGTTGCAAGGGCCTTATCATAGGGCACAGAAAAAAAGTCACAGTAGATGCACATTTTCACACAGAAAGGAATGTGGATATAGAGGGAATTAATCATGCGTCATTTACCTTTTTTCCTGCTCTATTATATACTTCGGTAATGTCAAAGGGCGAATTGGAAAAGCTTGTCGAAATCATGGCAGCGCTCAGGCAAGAGAACGGCTGTCCGTGGGACAGGGAGCAGACGCAGCAGACCCTCAAACCCTTTCTGGTGGAAGAGACCTATGAGGTACTTGAGGCAATTGATGAGGGCAACCCTGAGAAGGTAAAGGAGGAACTTGGCGACCTCCTCTTCCAGATCGTCTTCCAGTGCCAGATTGCAGCAGAAAAAGGAGAGTTTGACATCCATGATGTCATGCATAAGATCTCGGAAAAGATGATAGGCAGACATCCCCATGTGTTCGGGGACGTCACGTTTGAAACCTCTGCAGAGGTGCTCCGGCAATGGGAGGAGAGAAAAAGGGAAGAAGGGAAGAACAGGGAATCCATCCTCGAAGGCATTCCTAGGGAACTTCCCTCCCTTCTGAGGGCACACAGGATTCAGGCCAGGGCCTCAAGGGTCGGGTTCGACTGGCAGAGGGTTGATGATGTGCTTAAGAAGCTTGACGAAGAATTGGGGGAGTTCAGGGATGCCCTTGCCAGGCAAAAACAGGACGAAATAGAAGATGAACTGGGAGACATTTTCTTTGTCCTCGTAAACATTTCAAGGTTCGTGGGCGTAAATCCGGAAGATGCCCTGAGAAAGACCATCAGCAAGTTCATTTCCCGTTTCCGCTATATAGAGATGAAGGCTGCGGAGTCAGGAAAGACGCTCTCTGCAATGAGCCTTGAAGAGATGGATGCATTATGGGACGAGGCAAAGGGAAAATGAGCGCATTGAGAGAATTCAAAAAACTGGTGTGCATTCCCCTGCTCATAGGCCTGTTTGTCATGGGCGTGAAGGGGTGCTCCAGCTATGAACATGTGGTGAGGACCAGTGACGGGAAAACCATCTTGTTCCTTGAGATGATTGAGGACATCAGAAAGGTGAACCTCATTTTTGTGGGCGAGGTCCATGACAGGAGCAGCCATCACCAGGCACAACTGGAAATTATCAAGGCGCTGCACCGATCGGGTGTTTCCGTGGCCATAGGACTCGAGATGTTTAGGGCAGACAGCCAAAAGGAACTTGAGCGCTGGGTGGAGGGGGGTGCAGGAGAAAAAGAGTTCATGAAGGCTTACCAGGACAACTGGACAGCCCCCTGGCCTTTATACAAAGATATTTTTCTCTACGCAAGGGAGCACCGCATACCCATGGTAGGCCTGAACGTCGCTGATGAGATCACCCGCAAGGTATCCCACAAGGGATTTTCGTCCCTTGGGAGTGAAGAGCTCAAACACCTGCCTCCCGGTATCAGTTGTGATATCGACGAAGGGTATATGAATTTCATCCAGAGGGTCTACAGAGCCCACCAGACAGAGGGGAAGTCATTTGTCCATTTTTGTGAAGCACAGATGGTGTGGGACAAAACCATGGCTTGGAATCTGGTCGAATTTTTGAGGAACAACCCCCAAAGAACGGTCATCGTTCTTGCAGGGACAGGTCACTCGTGGAAGAAGGGGATTCCCGAACAGATTGGGAGGCTGTCGGGATCATCCTATACGGTGATACTCCCTGAAGTCCCTGGCCTTATTGACCCCAAGGCCGTACGCTCCTCTGACGCAGACTATATCCTGGTGGAATAGACGGATGAGGGGAATACTTGACATTTCTCACTGCGCGTATGGTTATATAAATGTAAGTGAATACTTACAGGGATGAAGACCTACGGTACGAAACATAAGATACTGGAGGCAGGGCTGAAGTCCTTCTCAAGGGAGGGCTATCTTGGGGCCACCACACGTGAGATTGCCCGCGAGGCGAATGTTGCAGAGGTGACCCTCTTCAGGCACTTTCGTTCCAAGGAGATGCTCTTTGAAGAGGTCATCAGCTCCTATTCATTTCTCCCTGCGCTCAGGGACCTTCTTGCCGAGATCGATGAAATGAGATACGAGGACGCGTTGACGCTCATTGCGAGGCGGTTTCTTGAAACCCTGACCTTAAGGAAAGATTTGATACAAATCATGCATGCAGAGATGCACCGTTATCCGGGAAAGATCCATAAGATTTACCATGCCTTTATTGATGGCGTAATCGTGACCCTCGCTTCCTATTTTGAGACGATGCAGAAAAAGAGGGTGCTCAGAAAATTTGATTCGGTGTATGGGGCGCGTGCCTTTCTCGGGATGTTCTTTTCTTACTTTAACGCCCAGGAACTGATGCTGAGAAAGAAGTACCGCTTCACTGACACAGGAAAGACCATCAGGGAATTTGTGGGAGTATTCGTGAAGGGGACGATGAAATGAACAAATGGCCGGTTGTTCCAAAACTCGGGAATAAGGAGCCATCATCCGGGATGTGGATAGTTCGTGTGATCTCACTGTTCTCGATCATCTCGGCCTTTGCCTTGGGATGGGTATCTCTTGCCTGTGCAGAGGTCTTGACCCTTCCCCAGGGACTAAGGCTTGCCAGGGAAAGCAGCAGGCTGATCAAGATCAATCAGGAGCAGGAGAAGATATCCGAGGGCGATACCCTTATCGCGAAATCCGCCTTGCTCCCGTCAATTAATGCCTCGGCAAACCAGACATTTTACGCCAAGCAGCCCTTTGCGGTATTTGGTCCCTTTACAGTTCCCACAATGGAAAAGAATTTTCCTTCCTACAGTCTGAGCATACAGCAGTTGCTGTATGATTTTGGCGTGACCATTTCACGGTACAGGTCGAGTAAGGCGATACTCGAAACCAAGAAAATTGACACGGTGAGGATCAGGAACTTCGTATCCCTTGATTTTGCCCTTGTATATTTTGACCTCCTCGAATCGGAAAAACTGATGCTCGTGGGTGAGAGTGAGGTGAGAACGCTTGAAGCCCATCTCCGTGATGCAAAGAACATGTATGAGAACGGGGTGATTACCAAGAACGACCTGCTCCAGGCAGAGGTGAGGCTTTCTGATGCACGCCAGAGGGTCCTGAATACAAGAAATCTCAGGGCCATCAATGCCTCGCGTCTCAATACAGTGCTTTCCCGCCCCCTGACTACGGATGTCGAGGTCATGGATGTTGCTTTGTCCCATGCCGGACATTCTGGCCTTGAA
>DASPUA010000320.1:0-4249 GCA_035623135.1 Thermodesulfovibrionales bacterium
TATCCAGTAGTGCGCATGATCACTGATATGTGCATAAGGCAAAGCCTTCCGACCAATGGCTTCCTTGTTCTTGCCATCTTTTCAAATGGTATAATTATATGTTTTAGTTATCGGTAGCTGGTATAAGAGGACAACAAGCAAAATTATAAACCAGCGCACGATATAAGAAACCAATGTTCAAAAAAAAGCTGCTACTAGGCATTCTGCTTTTTGTACTCGTTTTTGCGGCGCACGCCCCTTTTATCTTTTTAGGTGTCGACATATGTGACACCGGCGCTATCCTGATGAAAGAGACAGGCTTGATTTCAGAAGGTCGAATTCGGGGTGCAACGGGGATGACCGTACTTTCTGAACTGGCGGGTGGGGCATGGCTAGAGCTGTATGGTAAGCCATCGTTGCTCTGGGCTAGGCTTGGAGGGATTTTAATTGATTCTTTAAGCGCTGTTCTAGCATTCTCAATACTACAGAAGTACTTTCCTTTAAGACAAACCTTATTGACCGTTCTCATTTCTTCGCTATTTATTTTATGCTTTCACCGGTATGATACTCTTATTCATTACTATTCTTTTCCAGCATTTATTTCGCTGATCATGTTGCTGAGCTTTGATTCGGGTTTAAATCGTGACAAAAATGATGTACGAACGCAGTCCTATAATCTGTCGTTGGGGGTCTTATGGGTCGTTATCTTTTTGGCGCGTTTTAATTTTATTGTTCTGGGTCTTCTCCCCTTCCTTGTCTTCTTTTTGTGGGAAAATTGGTTGGTTTTTCGAAGCAGAGGAAAATATCATTTTGTATTCACGTGGTATGGAGGGGCTGCTCTGGCGATGGTTGTCACGTACTTTGTTATGATGAAAGCCGGAGTATGGGAACAATATATGGCCAGTGTCATGCCTACAAAGCATTTAGACCCTTTTAGTCATTGGACAACTGGCAGTCTCAGGATCACTCTCATGCAGCAAACCGTAAGATTCATTAAATCGACGCTTATATTGGCCATTTGGACTGGTGTTATCATCTTCTCCTCGCGTTTCATATCACGCATTTCACGGCCCTTACGCTTTCTATTAGTTTTAGGTGCATTAGTGGGGCTTTTATTCTTCAGATCCAAAGGACCCGCACACGCATCGCTCAGATTCAGTGAACTACTATTTGTCGCAGCGGTTATCGGAAACGTTTTGCTGGCTCTCAAGGCCAGAGCCGAAAATCCGAGGCTGTCTAGGCTTCTGTCCCTAGGCGCAGCTGTCCTGCTTCCTCTCCCCTTGGGTTCTGCAGTAGGTCTGACAGGGACGACATATGGCCTCTGGTTTGCAATGCCAGCTATTCTTCTCGGTCTCCAAAACCTTACAAGTCATAAAGCAAGCTTCAAATTCCAGGGATTGAGTCTGCTTAAACCATACGTCTTGCCATCCCTTGTTGTGGTTTCAATAATAATATATCTCATGCCCAGAGAATACTATTGGAACCATAAAGCATTCGTACCAAGACAGACCATCCTTAACGCCAAGTTTAGTAGTGCAGGATTGGAGGGAATTATTGATGAACCGAATAAAGTCAAGGTTATTGATGAGACGGTTCAGGCTTTGAATACTGTGATAAAGCCTGAAGATGTGGTACTTCTTTACAACCATAACGCTCTGATTGCATGGCTTACCCGCTCCCGCAGTCTTTTGGATAACCCTGTACTATATCATTCATTTAAAGTTTCAATCGTCCCTATAGTAAAGAAGGCAATGAATGATTATGGATATCCCAAGGCTGTCGTTCTCAATGAAGAGTACGAACATGATTCACACTCATTCAAGGAGGTAGCGGAGCTCAAAGCATATTATACTCAAGAGATGCATTATCAAGAAATTCTAAGGAATGAAGCATTTAGCATATACGTGCGCAGATGAGCAATTGAGAAGCAAGTTTCTGACCAACGATCTGAAGCGTCTTGAACACAATTTGATGAGTTGCCTGCTCTCGCTGCGGAGCTTTTTTCACATCCTGTCTTGTTTTTAGTCCCGCGCTGAGTACGATACGAAACTGTAATCAGTTGGATTTCCACTTCCCAGTAAATTTTAAGAAAAACATTGCCGTGTAGCGAGAATGCTTCAGTGTCGGTTTCAGTCATCTATGCACAGACCTTCTTGAACATGGTCCTTTGCGTGAGCATTGCAAAGATAATGCGTATAAGCTTATGGGCCGTTGCTAACACGGCTTTTTTGAATGCCTGTCCCTCGCTTCTCTTCTTCATGAAGTAGGCTTTGAAGGTTTCATTATGCTGGATAACGCAGGTCGTCATCGTCCAGATCACTCGCCTGAGGTGTCGATTGCCCCGCTTCGATATCCTACTGGCCCCCTCGAATTTTCCTGACTGATACACCGTGGGATCTATCCCGGCAAAGGCAATGAACTTCTTGTATGAGGCATAGTTGTTGATACCCCCTATCTCTGCAAGAAAAGGAGTAGCCGTGCCTTTATTGATCCCGTCGATCGACGTTATGATCTCGAACTCCTCCAGCATGGATGCCTTGCAATACTGGGTCAGGATCTTCGTCAGTTCCTCATAGCGCTCCTGCAGGTGTTGAAGCGTCCTGACCTTGCCCTGCAGGATAAGCTCCTTTGCCGGGCTTATTGTGGCAACGGACTGTTTTGCAGCCTGTATCAGGTCCTCTGCCGTATAGGTCAGTCTCGTCCCCACCCCTTTTCTCTGCAATACCTTCCGTATGTCTTTGGGTTTTGCCAGTTTCACCAGCCGCGCAGAAGGAAACGCCGCGATGAACTCCAACATCACCCTGGTCGAGAGATTGGCGATTCGCTCCAGCTCTGGAAAGGTGCTCTGAAGCAGCCGCTTAATCTCGACCTTATGAGCGTTAAGCATGTTCCCTACAGATTCACGCTCTCTGGCGATATCACGAAAATCCTGCATGTCCTGAGACAACGACAGCTGACTGATAGTGTCCCGGTGCACAAGAAGAAACTGGGCTATAGTCATGGCGTCCTTCTTGTCGGTCTTCGTTTTCCTCAGTGACAGCTTGGCGAAGGCGGCAATGAGCAAGGGATTGATCACAACGGCAGATACCCCTCTTTTGCCGTGAGAAAGGAATAGAGGTTGAGGTGATAGCAGGCAGTGGACTCTCCTGCGGCAACTACATCCGAGAGATCCTTGGTGTGCGCTGTGATTGCTTTCCACAGCTGCATGAACCCCTCTCAGTCCATGGTAAACGTCAGAGAGAACAGTCCCTTGCCGTCGCTATCGATCCCCTGTGCCGAAGACATGTCCTTGGCTACATCAATCCCTACGAAAAGCTTTGGCATGCCACCACCTCCTTGGCCGGTTTTCCGACAAGACAGGGTGTGCCTCCCCACCAATCCTCCCGCGTTACCAGGGCTCTTCAATCGCCCAATCATCCTATCATGGTTCAGGGAGGCAGGGAACAGACTGTAACTAGGGTTCTCAGACCCAGGAAGTACACCGTTCTCCTGCCTTACCGATCTTACTCTCTTTATAGCACATCTATTGGCAGGAAGAAGTACCTGGAAAGTCGATCCGAGGTTTCTGGTGGATTTTCTCTGCGCGTAGTACGGGATGAAGTTCCCATTTACTTGAAACGGTTCTCCTTCGCAACCTTCCTTCCTAATATGACACATACCAAGCGTGATATAATTATGCACAGGACAACAGGTATTCGCAGTATGTCAGTTACGGCAATGAAGGTGGCATAAAAAGATTTGCAAGGGCGAATTTCCTGGATCTTGCGGCTTTACGGCCAATCACAAAGTCATGGCATTAAAAGGTGGAAATAACGAGGTTTCAGTCGGGGCGATGAAGGCCCGTACAGCGTTAATTATGAGATTACTTGGGGAAAGAGATTTGAGAGATGGACTTTCGAGACATCGTCGTAAACGGGCAGCGGATTCCTCAGTCGGTGAAATCTCAAAACAATGCGAGAGGTGATTAATGAATCACTTACGATTTAAATGAAGGTTTTCAATAATATTATTTCAGCCGGCGACCAGGAAAGACTTGTAAATCTCAGTAACCTGCCCCTTGTTTCCGCAATTATCCCTGCGTATAACAGCGGACCATTTATCCGGGATGCCATCGAGAGCGTTTTCAACCAAACGCATTCATGCGAACGAACGGAGATAATCGGTATGGATGACGGCTCCACCGATGACACATTCGATGTCGTAAAAGAATATAGGGGAAAGATTGTTTATGTCCGTCAGGATAACAAGGGCACCGCGAGCGCAAGGGATA
>DASPUA010000321.1:0-4379 GCA_035623135.1 Thermodesulfovibrionales bacterium
CGAAAAGCTCGGCTACCCGGACGAAAAAATTACACAGGGGAATCTTGAGGGAATTTCCCTGATGGATTTTTCTGACCCAAATGTGGTCATCATTATTGCAGGACAATGACTGTATCCAGGAGGTGCATATGCTCGATGTGATCAGACAGAGAAGAAGTGTGAGGGCTTATCTTAAGAAAGATATCGAGGAGGAAAAAGTGAAGGAGGTTCTGAAGGCCGCAATGTTTTCCCCCTCTGCAAGGAACCTCAGGCCCTGGGAATTCATTGTGGTCACCGACACTGAAACAAAACACCATCTTTCACAGGCAACCCCTTACGCCTCCTTTGCCAAGGATGCCCCCCTCGTACTTGTGATCTGCTATGATACCACCACGGCAAGACGTTTTAAAGAGGACTGTTCCCTGTGCGCGGAGAATATCTACCTTGAGGCGACGCATCAAGGGCTCGGCACCTGCTTTATACAGATTGCCGAAGGCACTGAAGCGGACAAGGGCAATCCCGAGGACTTTGTAAAAAAAATGCTCGGAATTCCCGGACACTATCGCGTGCAATGCCTTATGCCCGTGGGATACCCTGCGCAACAGCCTGCGCCGCACAGGGATGGGGAGTATGAAGAGCGCAGGGTCCATTTCGAAAAATTCTGAATGAAGCTCAGGATTGGGCATCTCTCCACCTTTTACCATACAGCTATTATCCTCATAGCAAAAGACGCTGTTACGAAGACCCTCGGCATGGATGTGGAATGGAGGCTCTTTGGTACAGGCCCTGCTATTGTAAATGCCTTCGAAAAAAAGGAGCTTGACCTCGCTTATCTTGGGCTGCCCCCAGCAGCAATCGGAATTTCCAAAGGTGTGGGAATCGTCTGTGTCGCGGGTGGGCATATGGAGGGAACGGTCATTGCCGGGACAAGAGACTTTGCGGGGTTTCCCGAGATAGAGGATTTATGGACGATTCTCAACCAATTTAGAGGAAGGAAGATAGGTGTCCCGGGCAAAGGGTCAATTCACGATGTAATTCTGTCAGAATGCCTTGAGAGATATGGACTCACAAAAGAAATAACGGTTGTCAACTTCCCCTGGGCAGACGAGGTGATCGAGGCAGTGGTCAGGGGAGAGGTCTCGGCTGCGGTGGGAACCCCTGCGCTTGCAGTGGCCGTCAGACGATTCGCTCACGGTAAGATTCTCTTTCCTCCCTCAAAACTGTGGTCCAATAATCCGAGCTATGGAATACTTGTGGACAGGGACTTTCTCGAAAGAAAAAAGGATACAGTGAAGAGATTCCTCGTGATGCATGAAGATGCGACCTCTCTCATAAGGAATAATCCCCATCACGCTGCACAGGTTATCTCTGACTATGTGGGATTCATCGATGAGGAGTTTGTCCTCGAAACTTTAAAGGTATCCCCAAAATACTGCGCACAGCTCACCGACAGATTCATTGCTTCAACAATGGAATTTGTGAAGGTTTTGAAGAGACTGGGATACATCGAGAGAGAGATTATGTCCGATGAGATTTTCGATACTTCTCTCATCAACGCCATTCATCCCGAGAAAGACCACTACGGAGACGGAATCAGCAGCACTGTTTCCTAACTCACTCTATTCAGTTTCTTTCTTGCAGGAGAGGCATCTGTCTCTCGGCAAGACAATAGCCCTCATTGACTCTTCTGTAGTCTTTGCATCTAAGCACATTCTGTTCCTATTTTCTCTCAATGGTCCGCTTGTGCGGACCAGCACATAACTCTGAGTCTTGCCGTTCGAACCAGATACCTCTCCTAGTGTATGGATGATCTGCGTTAGGCGACTAGTTGAAATTTGTTCAACATATAATAACAAGCGGATGTTCCTCCCATTTGTGGTATAGTAGAAAGAAAATGCATCCAAGGAAGGAATAATGCCAGAGAAAGAGCGTTCTTTACCAAAACCGCCCACCACACCATTTGGCAGAAAGAGGTCTTTTGAAGAAGAGGAGGAAAACGTCCCCCTGATGGCTGACCGGATGGCTGCTGCCATGGCTGAAGGAAGGCTGGATGAATTCATGAAACAGGAGCTGCCTGATAATGAGCAGGCCAGGACTCTTGCCATGATGATGATGGGAATGAGCGGGATGATGCCTCCGCAGGGATTTCCTTCGGTGCAGGAGAATGAGCCCCAGGGGGAGCCTTTGAACCCCTCCCCAGAGCCTCCTGAGGAAATGGTAAAGGCGGCAAAAGAAGGGGATGTAAAAAGACTCATGGAGACTCTCCAGAGGGAACACAAGAAGAGGTCAGGCGATGCAGAGGAGAACATTACCCCGGAAAATATAGAAAGGGACTCTCCCGCCATTGGTAAGGCTGAGAAAGAGACCCTTGACCAGCTCATGGACATTGCGTCCAAGAACAACCTATCTATGGATTGGATAATTCTGAGGGCTCTTAGACTCTATGTGGAGGAGTACCACAAGACCGGCCGGCTCTAAGGACTTTGCTTAAATTGATTGATTCCTTCTCCGCAAAGTGCGCAAATTATCCGAGCTTGGCATCGCTGCACAATGAAGATTCTTAAAAGATGTCTGAAGTGACGATGGGATTAACGAGAAACTATTCGTCGTCCTGTTGAGTGACCCATCTGACGTTTTTTTGATTCAAATTTCAAGGGGTATTTTTCGGGATTTTCGAGATTGTCAATTTCCAAGTCAACGTCCAATTCAGGCCAATATAAATGATAGCCATGGAGTAATTGAACGCGTTGAATCGCATTCAATGTCTGGTTTCTGAAATATGGATAATCTTTGTAGTTAAGAAAATATTCCTTTTCCTTTACATACAACCATATACCAAAAGGGGTTATATTTTCAACGCTTACCGAAATGCCTTTGCCATGCTTTAATGATTTCATTCTTACGCTCCTCGACGATTCCTTGAATTTCATTCAATCTTCTCGGATTCAATCCGTGCGACACAGCTAATGACACTATAGGTTCCAGCCAAAATTTAGCTTCTCCTTCCTCGCTTGTTACATGGATATGTATCCTCTCCTCCTCATTTGACAGAAAGTAAAATCTGTATCCCTTTTCCCTAAAAATTGAAGGACTCATCTGTCAACAATTTAAAACAATTTATTATTTTTTTGCAATCTAAAATATGGTCTGTTATCTCAATAAAGGCACTTTGGTTAGGCACTCAGATTCTATGTAGATGAATACCACAAGACAGGCCGGCTGTAAGAATTTACTCTGCATCAACTAGCCCTTTCCACGAAGTACACCGACTTAATGACACTTTCAGAAAACCGAAACTCCAACAAGATTACAATCGGAACAAAACACTCTGAGAAAAAACTGAAAGCGAGGTGCACTGCCGCTACTTCGTATTAGGCAAGTCAGTAATTAGCTTTTGATCACGGTACAAAATCCATAAACCGAAAATATCTGATTCAATAGGAACCCGAGTGACCATACCAGAAGTCATCAGACAAGATGAGGATGATTTTAGGATTGTCCGCCTCAGTCGTGCCAGCGGCTTTTCTGCACTCCAGCCTCTTCGAGGAGCTTGCCTGCGACCGAGACCACCTTAGTGATCCTGTCATCGACCGGATGGCCGAAATGCTCCTGGTCGAAGACCGGTATATGCACGGAGACATCAGGCCTCCACTCCCGCTCGTCCGATAAGGAAACGGATGTGGAGTCCGGGATCACCAACTCGCCCATGTGCAGGGATTCTCCGGTTTTCTTGAGAGCCTCAGCAACCTTTCGGACATCGTGGAGCACCTCGCCAAAGTCCCGACGCTTGGCAGCCAGCCCCTCGTCCGTGTCAGGAAACGTCCCGTAGAGATTGATCTGAAACCCGATCTGGGTCAGCGAACCCTGCTCGTTCGGTAAAAAATAAGGCTCTGTGTCGTAGCAAATTTTCCGCTTTTTGATGGTTGCGCGGAGTTCTTCGTCATCCTTGAAGAGTCCTGTGATATTCAGGTGATATTCCATGGAGATTGTTTGTACCCCTCCCGCAGGGCAAAAAATCAGGCCGCGGCTCTTTTGAGCTTGCTGATAGGAAATTGCCTTTTCAGCATAGCTTCAACATAACAAGAGAATAGGTGTTTGTCAATGAGTTCATTGTCTTCCTCGGAATAAACCCTGCTCATCTAAAAGCAGCTTGCTTGGTGTGGTTTATTGGAACAACTTAACGTCAGCTCTGATTACCAGATTCTGAGGGGTAGGAGCGGAAATAAACAGCTTCAGAAAAGCGAAACTGGCATCGACTTCAGTCATCTATGTATAGACCTCCCGGAACATTGTCCTTTGAGTGAGCATTGCAAAGATGAGGCGTATGAGTTTGTGCGCTGTTGCGAAGACCGCCTTCTTGAATGGCTGCCCCTCACCACGTTTTTTCATATAGTACGCCC
>DASPUA010000322.1:0-3890 GCA_035623135.1 Thermodesulfovibrionales bacterium
CCATCAAGATCGACCCGCTTTATCTCATCTCGATCAAGAAGGTGGCAACGAAAAAGGGGATTCCGTACCAAACGCTGATGCGGCAATGGGTCGCAGAAAAGATTCGGAGAGAGCTGAAAATCGCATAGAGAGTTCTTCATCCGGTGTCTATTTTTTGCTATTCACATTTCACGATTCACAATTCACAGACTTTAAGACGATCGAAACACGAAGCCCTGGTCTTATGTCACTTCTTCTCGTTCCATCCATGCATTACTCTCCTGTCGTTGAAAGCTTTCTTAATTATACACCCGGTGAGCGGAAGGGGAGGCGGAGGAGGCTCGGAAAGGGGCCGAGGAAGCATTTCGACTTCAACTGAAAACCTGCACACAGCGCATTATGCCAACATAGAAGATTTCTGGTTGTAACTGAAAACGGGCGCTGCCCTATTTTGTGGCTAGCGAAAAGGAGGATGTGAGTGATTATGTACCCATCTAGTCAATTCTTCTTGAGAGAATTGTATACTATTAGCCATATGCTCTTCAGCAACTAATTTTGCGACTTCAATGATTTCTTCGTCTGAAGCCTCAAATAAGTAGCCGTTTTGTAGAATAAAACTAATCATTGAGGACATACCTGTACGTTTATTCCCATCCCAGAAGACATGGTCTTGAATAATGACATAGGCTAGCATACTTGCCTTTGAAGGGAGGGTAGGATATAAGTCCACAGAAAAAAGTGGGTACTGAATACTATTCAGCACCCACTCAAGGCCACTTGGGTTTCTTAAATTGTTCGGAGGAACAAATCTTCCTCCGGTCTGCGCAATATGTTGATTGTTTAGGTCAACAATATTTTCGAAGGAGGGAAAAATCAAAGCTCAGCTAACTTATCCCAAGCCTTCCTGTGTTTTTGTAAAGTTTCTTCGGATATCTCTTCCCAAGTTCTTTCCGAACCACT
Source organism: Thermodesulfovibrionales bacterium (assembly GCA_035623135.1). Taxonomy (GTDB): domain Bacteria; phylum Nitrospirota; class Thermodesulfovibrionia; order Thermodesulfovibrionales; family UBA9159; genus DASPUA01. The sequence continues at coordinate 940 of DASPUA010000322.1, forward strand.
CTTAAAAAAAGAGTTGTCCGCATAATTTGTAAAAGTTCCGAGGTTGACTTCTTGCCGTTCTGTTGTAAGTTGGGTCAGCCATCGACTTGACGTATATGATGTTACCTTATTTAAGTCCACGCAAAACATATCATTCTCCTTCTTCTGATAATATTATACATCACAGTTTCCAAACTTTTCGTGAAATCCAGTTGAATTTCCCTTGCGTGATTGCAGCAATTTCAATTTCCCCGCCGCATAAGTCCGATCCAATAACAAAGCGAAATCGTCCGATAACAACATTTACCATATAATAGGCATAGTCTATTGCATCCTGCAAGGGCATAACTGCAAATGGAATTTGATACTGCAAAGGTTGCAAAGCATCGGAAACTTCCTTCTCTGGAACTCCAAACTTCTCAGAGATGATCTTCATTACAGCGTCATCTCTTCCCCAATGAAGTCTGATAATAGAGTCGGTCATCCCAAACCAGTTTGCACCGAAGTCTGGTTTACCATCGACATCAGGGCGTGTGTTTTGCACCTGACCATCGAGATTCATGGGTAAAACAAAACTCCATATTTCAGGGAAGAAAGCCTGCTCGGAGTAACCTGCAACAAGCATTCCCAATATTGGTTTTTTTTCATCCGAAAGTGTACCGTACTCACTATTATAGACAGCTGTAATATGCTTTAGAAGTCGTTGAGCAGATTCTTTGACTTTATAGGGTTCAGTATATTTAGTTTTGTATTCTGCTGTTGACTGCCATTTTTCGTTGTACTCCCATTCCCGTACTAGGCTTTCAATTGTTCGAAGCCCAACGAAAGCTTGCCCCCATGTTAAAACACCGATAGGAAAATCGCCCAGTTGGAGTAATTTTCTGGCATTGTAGTACGTCTTAAGGACACCTTGTAGGGCACCTTGCGGTCCAGTTATTGTACCAGTCAATGTGGACGCGCTGTCTGACGCAAGGACAATTCCTTCGCTAACTTTAACAGCAAGAACGATACTCATAATAAAAAATGATACTGTTTTCAGAGGGAGAAATCAATATGTATTTGGTTCAGTGTCGGGGATTGCGTTTACTTTTGTGCAGTTGGGTGGTCATTACCCTTGCCACTCCGCAGAATAACCGGTCTAATTGGCGGTGCGGACTTCTGTGAGAACGAAACAAGAGTTGTTTCTAACAAATAGAGGGACACATCCTATAGCCCTCAGCCGTCACCTTCCATCTGGCCTGGCCTTCATCTTTGCATCGATTAAATTCTTATGATCGAACCAGAGCATTACCCAGTTTACGGCTTACGCCTGTCTCCATCTGATTCCCCGTTCCGATCACTGTGGTATAATGAAGCATTCCCGGAAGGAAGGATATATGCCTACAGCAGCAAGACGTAAGAATGATCACATAAGAGTCAAACAATTCCTTACAGACACAAAAGGCCATAAGATGGCGGCTGTTATCGATGTTTTTGTATGATTTCTTTGTACTTGAATCCGGCAAGCAGACCCATCAGGCAATGCCGACAGCAATATCGATGTCAATCTCCTTCGAAGGTCTCCTGATGCCCGCAGGAAGGGGGTCGCCGTGCTCTTCGTAGGATTCGATGAGTTTTCTCGCGACATCGTGTGCTATTCCCAGGGTCTCTGACATTGTTCTGCCCTGTGCCACAAGACCGGGCAGGTCAGGACTCGTTGCAACATAACCACCCTCTTCAAGGGCTTCAATATGGACCTTCAAGAAGATCTCAGCCATAGCACCCTCCTTTTCAGTAATTATACCTTACGATACTGGTGCCTTAAGAAGGGGGCAGGCTACTTTCTTAGTGGGGCAATTCAGCTATCCCTCATCGCTCAGCTTTCAGCGGGTGTTTTACTTCATCGCTTTCGGCTGCCAGAGTCCGAACGCAGCGCCGGTCGGATCTATAATCACACTGAACCATCCCATATCCGGGACCTCTGTGACATCTTTGGCAATAACAGCTCCGAGCGACTTCGCTTTCTTTGTTGATACTGCTACATCGTCTACGAGGATGTAGGGAAGCCAGTTGTCCGGATCGCCGGGCATGGGGTTCTTCATCATTCCTCCGCCTGTTCCTTCTCCGACCTTGATTATCGTGTACTCCATGCCCGTGATCTCTTCCATGTTCCAGTCGAACATGTTCGCATAGAACTTCTTTGACTTCTCCACATCCTTTGTATGCAATTCGATGTGCACAAATGGATTTGCCATGCTGCACCTCCTCAAGATATCGTACTCATAAGTCTAGCAGATGCACCCCTTCAGTCAAGCGGACAGGGAGGAGACCATTCTTTTGGGTCTAGTGCGCGTTTGGGGGCGGTCTTATCACAGGATCAAGCAGGCTTGACAGTAATGCGTTTTGTGCGATACTTCTCTTATAGGAAAACTGAAGGACGGGTGATAGGAAGAACGGGACTAAAGAGGAGCGGAAAGGAGTTTTAATGGCTGGACGAGCGATCTGGAAAGGATATATCAATTTCGGGGATGTCAATCTGGCGGTGAACCTCCATACCGCAATCAAGGAAGAGCATATCCAGTTCCACCTTCTCCACAAAAAAGACCATGTGAGATTGCGCCAGCAGATGGTCTGTGCGTACGAAAAAAAGCCTGTGCCGACAGAGGAACAGTCCAAAGGGTATGAAGTGGAGGAGGGGAAATATATAATCGTGGATCCGGCAGAGCTCGAACAGACCACCCCTGAAGACAGCCGGATGATCGAAGTGCATGAATTCATAAAGACCGAGCAAATCGACCCTGTCTTTCTTGAGCGTGTCCACTACCTTGCGCCGGACATTCAGCCGAAAGGGTATGGCGCACTCCTCTGGGCCTTGGAGGAGATGGATGTGGCGGGTATATGCACCTGGACCATGAGGAAGCGTTCTTATCTCGGGGCGCTGCAGGCGCGCGGCAGGGTCCTCCGGCTGACCACGCTCCGGTATGCAGATGAAG
>DASPUA010000323.1:0-10063 GCA_035623135.1 Thermodesulfovibrionales bacterium
GGACAATGCTTGCCCAGGACATCATCGATATCGCGAAAGAGCTGGGACTGGCACTGCTCAGCATCGAGATGGCGCCTGAGCTGTATGAGGCATACTCACTCTTTGAAAAGCTTGGCTTTGCCAAGGCAGCGGTCCTCAAAGGGTTTATAATTGATCTGGATGGGAACGAGACGGACCTCATCCTCATGACCATGCATCTGAACGGATCATAAGGAGATGCTGAGACCTCTCTAACTCTTCTCTTCCTCTTCCTCGATAATCACGGCAGGCCGCAGTCAGGGCACTCGCGGTCATTGGCGCTGACAGGGGAGCCGCAGGCAGGGCATTTTCCCTCGCTCACCAACTCGCGCGCAGTCCGGATCTCGGGATGGATTTTCATGAAGTATTCCTCGATCCTTTCCTGCGCCCGCTCAACATCCCCACGAGATACGACCAGACAGCACGCACCGCGGCAGCTTTTCTTGCAGCCTTTATCGGAACGGACAGTGCAGGGGATGCCGGAGTCGATGAGGACTGCGTACAGCTCTTTCATCCAGTCCAGATCACCCTCCCTGACCACGACTTCGTCCTCTACAGCCTTTCCCATGAGCCGTTTCTTTTCCTCCTGCACTTTTTGAAGCTCCTCGGGCAGGAGGAGGAGCGCGCCGCAGTCAGCGCATTTTTCAATATGCGGGACGTACTCGGTTTTGCACTCAGGACATATCTTGTTCAGGTTCATGGCAAGAACTATATTAGCAGAAGAGAGGGGAGAAGAGGGAGGGCGCACTTCCTAAGGCCCTACGGCCTTCAATATCTCCATTTCCTTGCGCGATATGGTATTGACCACCTTATCAAGATCAATCTACTTTGTTGCCGCCTTCTTGCTGAAAAACTCCTTGATCTTCTTGTCCAGGTATATGGGGATCTCAAGTTTTTCAATCGGCCTGTAGAACTTACCCTGCTCGGCCTTTGAAAAATCATACTTCTTTTTCATGGGTAATTTTATCATAACATGCTAGTATTAGGGCAGAAAAGAAGCAATGTAAAAAAACTGGTAGAATAACAACGCGATGAAAAAATCGCAGCCATATGACACCTCCCATCTAGTGGAAGATCAATTCGAGATTGGCTCGCGTGGTCGGGTCCTCAGGAACCTCTTGCACATAACGCGCAAGCGGGAGATGGATGTTATCGAGGCCGAGCTATACGCTCTTGTCCAACCAAAGCTCATGGCTATGTTCACGAAAGACCATCGTTTTAGCGCAGATGATATTTGTGTCATCCATAAGGCATGGTTGGGTGATGTCTATGAATGGGCAGGGAATTACCGGCAGGTGAACGTATCGAAAGGCAATTTTCCCTTTGCCATGGCACGCCATGTTCGACAGTTAATGCATGAACTTGAACGGACGGCTTTGAAGGAATATACCCCGTGCCAGTTCAAGACTGAGGACGATATAATCACTGCGCTCGCAGTTGCCCATACTGAATTGATGTTGATTCACCCATTTCGCGAGGGCAATGGCAGGATCGGGAGGTTGCTTGCCGTTTTAATGGCATTTCAGGCAGGACTACCCGGTCTTGATTTTACAGGGATACGCGGAAAGAAGAGAAAAGAATACTTTGAAGCTGTTCAGGCAGGCCTGGATCGTAATTATGAGCCGATGAAGAAGGTTTTTAGATCCGTTCTTTTCCGGACGAGACGTAGGTACGGGCAGCGCTGAAGGCTGTTTTCGTCCTTGCCACATTTTTTATGGCCTGCTCAGCAGCCATATGGACACCTTCTATCGAAGAGGAAGAAACGGTAACGGTCTCAACGATCTGCATACGCATAGCAGGGTCTTTAAGGAAAGGATTGGTTTCGAGCAATGACTTCTTTGACATATAGTATTATACCATTTGATGTCATCACTTCGAAAGACATAAAACAATGACCAACGGCTCTGCCGCAATCGTCTAAAAAACTCTGGTGAGAAGAATAGGGCCTGTTTGCTTCCAGGAGTCATGGAACTATATTGGCAGAGCAGAGAGGAGAAGAGGGAGGGGCTGATCGGGGCAGCCTTCACTTCACTGGAATCGTTTTCTGACAATCGAAACAGTAAGCTTTACCACCAAATCGCTGCTTGTTATCCCAGCAGAACTTTGCTGCCTTTTCGGTTATCGTCTTTTTGCATTTGCTGCAATAGAAACGCATTAGCTGTCGAGAATTAAAGATTTGTGTGCCACCTGTCTGCAATAGAGGCGCATCCTCGATACCGAAGCGCTTACGACAATCTATTTTGATTGGTTTGTGGAGCGCGGCGAGCCTCTTTGCCATTTCTACGACGGTCTCAAAAGTTGATATCTTACTCACTGTGGTCAAGACCGAAATGTTGCCCATCTTATCGACCCTCTTGTCGATAACATCTCTCAAGGTATCAGCTTTGATAACCATACTCGTATTGAAGCGTTCTTTGGATGGTCGTATCACCCGTGATTTCGGAGAAACAAGGACATAATTATAAAAGGAAGGGGTGATTGTGATGCCAAGCCGTTTTGGCATAAGGTCGTATTTCTTGATGACCTCTTCAAGCACTATCTGATGACGCTTATTTTGTTCGATCGGGGATTCCATGGCAGAATACCTGTCGCCATTGATTCTGAGAAATTCTCCAGTAGGACTGATTTTTACCCCGTAAGAATAATTCTTGGTTTCGAGAATATATATATCGAAGAACCGATTGATGAGAAGATGATCAATCTGCGCGACTTTATCGAGATATTCAAGCCTCAGATCATGAATAACAACCCACCGCTTGGATGCAGCAAAATGGAAATCAATGAAATATGCTGCATCGCTTTCACCTTGCATTCCAGACTTTATAATTCGCAATTTCTGCTCAATTAGGGACTTTTTATGTTGAGACAGGGGAGACGAAAGTATAACTAAATCGCATCACACATTTCTTTTCAAAACAAATAATAGCTGCAGCATCCGACATTTACGGTCTTGCAGGTGAAACCCTTTTTCCGGGGATACGCTTTCACTCGTAAACGATTAACCATATCTCTGCCGGGGAAATATGCCTTTGCGGATGGCATTGACTTGATGTATTTCAATGTAGTATCCTCTTCCTAAGGAGGAACCTATGAAGAAGGCAACATCGTTAAGGCTCAGTGACACGATGGTAAAAAAGCTCTCTGCACGGGCAAAGGCACACAGACGCACACTCACCAACCAGGTTGAAGAATATATCACGATCGCTATTGAGGTTGAAGATAATCCTGATCTCCCCTATTCCTTCATTAAAGAGACGATTGAGGCAAGAGAAGAAATAAAATCAGGACTTGGCACACCATACAAATTCGGCGTGCTCAGGTGAGTTTTTCACCGATAGCCTCACCCCTCTTTCTGAAGAAGAAAAAGAAGCAATTCCCTGACCTCCAACGGGCACTAGATGATCAGGTCAACATAATTCTGGAAAACCCCTTGCTCGGTGACCTTAAAAAGGGGGCACTACTGGGAGTCAGGGTATTGAAATTCAAATACAAAAAACAGTTATTCCTGCTTTCCTATGCGGTTGATTTCAGAAAGAAGGTCCTCTATCTCTACACCTTTGGCAGCCATGAAAGATTTTATGAAGAACTTGAAAGATATATAAAATCGAAATAGGTGAAGCGATCATTTCCCTTAGCCTCACGAACGCCCGCATTATGACAATGTTCACCTGCACCGCACGCTCATTGTTCAAAACGCTTGACAGCATGGCAACGCCTTGTTCGGTAAAAGCATAGGGCAGGTATTTAGAATGCTCGCCTCTTTTTGAGGTGCCAAAATGGCGCCTTAAGGATTCATATTCTTCGTTTGACAACTGGATCATGAAATCTGCCGGAAACCGGTCTATATTTCGTCTGATCTGTCTCTATGAATGCTTCACTTCCACCCCATAGAGGCAGGCAGCCTTGTATTCTTCAGGAAATATCATTCCCCTTTTTTCTGACCCTTAACAGGCAACCTCAGGCTGCACCATCAGAAATGCAGCAGCCGAGCGCACGAAGTCCGTCAGGCCACTTTCCTGATCTCGCTCCCCTCGTACTCGGGAAACATAATAATGGCGGGATGAATGCCAAAAGCCTTCGCGATCTGTTCTGCGCGTTTCTTGCCGATCTCCACCTTTTCGTTTTCCAGGAGGCTTATGTTTGTTGCGCTGATGCCGCAACGACGTGCAAGCTCGCTTTGAGTCCAACCCTTCAGTTCCCGCAGCATGCGAATAACCTCACCAGTGGTAAGCACCGCATGCGGTCTTGCCGGAGCAAATTCTGTCCTGCTCTTTGATCTCATAGGTCCTCCTAATACGTGTGGGGTGATAGTTCCAGAACAAACACGGTCACCATGTCACGCTCCACGGTGTAAATAACCCTGTAGCACAGGCTCAATCGCGATGCCCGCTGCCCCTTGCGTTCTCCTTTCAGCTTCTCGTCGTGAAAACCGGGGAACTCTTTCAGATTTTCCGGTCCATGCCGAAATACGATATCCTTCCAAAGCTCGTGTTTCTTTACAACCCCCTCCGGCAGTTTCCGACACATTTTTCCGATATCACGATGCTCCTGAATATGCCACATTATTAAATATAATAAGTTCTCAAACTTGATAAGTCAAGGAGCAGAATCTTCTTTTCAATGAACTCAACGGGAATCACTTCTTATATACCTTTCTTCTGGCAATTCTCAATAATTCCGGATTACTTAACCGATACTTGTATAGAAGAGCCGTAGCATTTTTGAACGTTCTGTGCCGTTTTCGGTCAGAAAATAATATAGATAGCACAAAGGTAAATAATGATAACAGCTTGTTTTTACATGCTTAATCCATTTCATCCCATTAGGAACAAATTTTGCTTCAAATCTATTCAGATAGAGTCTTTATACAAAGGAAAAGCTGAAGGAAAACAGGTCCATGCAAGGCCACACTGATTTAAAGGAGCTTGTGGATCGTCTGTCTGAAAGGGGAAATGATTCTCAACAGTCCCACGTGGAGTTGCTGGCAGGAATTATGTCAGCCATTGGTGACGGCATCAGCATAATGGATACTGATTTCAGGGTCATATACCAAAATCAGGCCCATAAAAACATGATCGGGGACCACAAAGGTGAACATTGCTACTCGGCATTTTCCAAACATGATAAAGTGTGCGACGGCTGCCCGGTAAACCTCTGTTTTCGGGATGGAAATATCCACAAACTAGAAAAGGCAGGTAAAACAGGCAACAGACCCCTGCATATTGAGATTCTGGCGTCCTCCCTGCATGACGCTACAGGGAAAGTAATGGCTGGAATCGAGGTTGTGAGAGATATCACCGAAAAAAAGGTCCAGGAAGAGGAACTGCGGGCATTATTGCTTGTTGATGATCTGACAGGTCTTTTTAATAGACGGGGATTCTTTACTCTTACAGAACACCTGTTGAAGAGGGTCAAGCGGGAGAAAAAGCCGATATTTATGCTTTATGCTGATGTTGACGGTCTTAAGAGAATAAATGACCAGTATGGCCACCAGGCAGGCGACCAGGCGTTGCGGGATATTGCCCGTATTTTGAAATCGACCTATAGGGAGTCTGACATTATTGGACGCATCAGCGGTGATGAGTTTGTTGTTGTTATTACTGCGGGGAAGAGTGCTGACAACGCAGAGTTCATTGCGTCCCGGTTGAAGAAGAACCTTGACATGTACAATGCGACAACACACAATGGATTTACACTCTCTTTGAGCGCAGGCATCCAGCGCCATGATCCGGCACATCCCTGCTCAATCGATGAATTGTTGAGCCAAGCCGACAAATTGATGTATGAGCAGAAGAAGTTTAATTTTCAGATTGAGCATTGAGGCATCCAGCCCTTCAGTTCCCGAAGCATTCGATTCACTTTTCAGGTGGTAAGCGCCACATGGCGCTTTGCTGCCTTTTCTTTGCATTCCTTTCCCGTTTTCCTTCCATCCCGGGTATGCTATAGTTATGCCATGGATCCAGAAAGAGGAACTTAAGAGGTTAAATGAAAAGGTCCGGAACGATCACTCTCAGCATCCTTGCCACAATTGCCATCGGCGCAGGATGCAGCCAGGAGCCTGCGCAACTCTCACTGAACCGGGAACAGTATAAAAGCAAAGAAGACTGCCTTCATGACTGGAACAGTGAGCAGGACTGCGAGGAAATACAGGACCAGCAGCATAACCGATGGCACGGACCGCGATATTTCTACTGGCAGGGCTACCCCTATATCTACCATGGACCTGACCGGAACCCCACCCCGGTGGGGACTGCTGCACAGTTCTCACGGATTGCACAGGGCCAGAGATCCGCGCGTTCGATCGGCACGACAACTTCCATGGGACACCTCACACGCGGTGGATTTGGCTCAAAGGGGTCTTTCCACTCTGCGTCTTCTTAGTGAGGGACAGCATGAGACGCCTAAGGACACATAAACGTCCGGACTGGACAGCGCGGTGTGAAGAGATTGGGTTCTGCTACCACACAACCGAAGAGGGGATCTACTGGGATGAAAGCGGATGTTATGAGTTCACATCAGAGGAAATAGATGTTCTTGACAATGCGACCGCCGAACTCTACCACCTGTGCCTCTCGGCTGTGGACAGGGTAATCGCCGACAACCTCTTCCCGAGGCTCGCAATACCCGTCGCATTTGCAGAACTCGCGAAACGCTCATGGGAACGCAGGGACACGACCCTTTACGGCCGCTTCGACCTCTGCTACGACGGTAAGGGAAAGCCCAGGCTCCTTGAATTCAATGCAGACACGCCGACTTCGCTCTTTGAGTCCAGTATTGTGCAATGGGTCTGGCTCCAAGACCTCCATCCCTCAATGGACCAGTTCAATTCTATTCATGAAAAGCTTGCCAATGTGTTTTCACGTGTCAAGAGCGTACCATTCTCATCATCAATATTCCACTTCTCATGCGTAAGGGACAATGCCGAGGATTTTGTGACGACTGAGTACATGAGGGATGTGGCAGCGCAGCAGGGCTTCGACACGCGCCATATTTTCATCGAGGACATCGGCTGGTCAGACGATGCTCTCAAATTTGCGAATATGCAGGATCAGCCTATCGACATGCTCTTTAAATTGTACCCGTGGGAATGGCTTATTGCCGAGGAGTTTGGGAAGAACCTCCTTATGGAGACAGTCCGTGTCTTTGAACCTCCGTGGAAGATGATCCTTTCCAACAAGGGTATATTGCCGATTTTATGGGAAATGTATCCGGGCCATCCCAACCTGCTTCCCGCCTACTTCGGCCCTGGCAAGGTCGACCGGTACGTAAGGAAGCCTCTCCTTTCGCGCGAAGGGGCAAACGTAACCCTCTATGACGGCCTTCGCACAGAAACCATGGAGGGCGAGTACGGCGAAGAAGGATACATATACCAGCAGTACTGTCCGATTCCCGCTTTTGACGGTAACCATGCGGTGATCGGGTCATGGGTAATCAATGGAGAGACAGCAGGGATCGGGGTTCGGGAGGATACCACAAGGATAACCACAAACACGTCGCGGTTTGTGCCGCATTATTTCGCACCGTAAAGGAGATGACACCATGATGATTGAAACAGTAAGCATATCCCTGCAAGGCCTTGGAGCGTTCGCCACTTACTTCGGCGTCTCTCTGGGGCTGCTCATAGCCTTTGTGCTGATTTATGTCACCATCACTCCCTACAAGGAAATCCAGCTTATCAGAGAAAACAATACGGCGGCTGCATTGAGCTTTACCGGAGCCCTGAGCGGGTTTGTAATTCCTCTCGGCAGTGCAGTTGCCCACAGTGTCAGTCTGGCAGATATGCTCATTTGGGGGTTGGTTGCCATGTGTGTCCAGATAGTCACGTATCTCTGTGTCAAGGCTGTGTTCCCGAATCTGCCCGCAGACATTCCACACAATCACGTTCCCAAAGGGATTGTGCTGGGAGCCATATCCGTAATAATTGGTTATCTGAATGCCATGTGTATGACATACTGATGTCAGGAATAATATCATGGTCAACCATTGGACTTTAGGGAGAAGGGGTCCTTTTGCAATGCCCCGCGCCTGTTTTTGAGGAGGGCTCGCACGCGCTTAAGGAGTCATCATTCGTCTGAGCTCCTATACGTACCAGAGGTGCGGGGAAAGGCCTGAGAATCCCGCCTTTCTGACAACCGCATTTTTCCCTGCGGAGAAAGGAGATACGCATGAATATTCCCGTACTCCTGCTGAAATGCATTGAAATCCGGCGGAACGCGTGCCGGACACCGCAGGAATTGTCTGAACACCGTCTCAGCAAATTCCGCAGTTTCGTCAAGTTCGTGCACAGCCGGTCACCCTACTATGCGCGGATCATAAGGGAGCACGCCATTGATGTCAGTACCTGCAGTCCCGAAGACTTCCCTGTCCTGACAAAGCGTACTCTCATGACGCATTTCGACGATACAGTAACCACGCAGGCCATCACGAAGAGAGGAATCGCGGATTTTCTCTCCCGCTCCAGAGATCCCTCTGAACTCTACAAAGGGAACTTCATAGTCTTGCATACGTCCGGATCATCAGGGGAGATCGGCTATTTTGTCTATTCCCTGAGCGACTGGGCGCGCGGATATGCGCAGCTATCCCGGCTTTACACCTTCTCGTTCCGGAGGCGTACGGCAGCATACTTCGGCGCTACGCAGGGGCACTTTGCGGGAGTGACCCAGTTTCTCACATGCCGGCGTTCATTCCTGAAGCTCCTGTACCATGCGGAGACCTTCGAGATCAACAGCCCGCTTCAGCCCATCATCAATCGACTCAACGCCCTGCTGCCTGATATCCTGAGCGGTTATCCTTCTGGTCTTTTTATGCTCGCTCAGAAGCAGCTGGCCGGAGAACTCAGGATCGCTCCATCATTGATCTATAGTGGCGGCGAGCCGCTCAGCCCTGACACCCGGGAAGCGATCGAAAAAGCCTTTCCTGCCCCCCTGATAAACCTTTACGACAGCACAGAACACATGCTCATGGCCTTAGCGCACCCGCATCACCGGGGAATGTATCTGCTCGAAGACGATTTAATCTTCGAACTACACGCCGATCACACCTGTGTCACCAATCTCTTTAACAGGACCCTTCCACTCATCCGCTACCGTATGGAGGACGTGCTCCATCCGATGATTGACGCCAATTGGCCTCACCCCTTTACAAGGATCAAAGACCTCATCGGCCGGATGGAACAGGCGCCCGTCTTCATAAATCGTCATGGCAGCGAGGATTTCATCTCTCCCATCATTTTTGTTGAGTTCCATGTCAGGAATCTGCGCCGCTTTCAGATCAGGCTCCTGAGCAGATATTCCTTCTTGTTCAGGGCGTGTCTTGAAAAAGGCCTGGAGCAAGAAGAGAGGGATGAAGTGTTTCAGGACATTCAAATAAAGCTGCAGGAGATACTGGGCCAAAAGGAAATGGACAACGTCACGTTCGATATCGAAGAGGTCGATGACCTGCAGGTGGATTCAAGGACAGGCAAATTCAGGCTGATCACTCACTGACCGCTTTTTTGCGAAAGAATGCATCTTGCTGCTCGAGATATCTTCCTTAATAGTCTCCCGAGCGTCAAAAGGGTGGAATGGGTTTGACCGTACCCCAGTGGCCTGCGCGTAATACAAGACACCATGAGCGCAACCAATACCCTTGCAATGATTCAAGGGGGGTGGGGCCTCCCTGGGGGAAGGGAGGCCCCGCTGGCGGAGGGAACTATAATCCTCTTTGGGGCATATGCCTCATGAAGGTGGGTACATCGAGGGGGTCTTCATAAGGCATAAGGTCAGAGGATTGGGTACTTATCGCGAGACCTGCACTGAGATTCTTTGCAAGGACTCTTCCCGAAGCCTTCAACACCACAGACTCGTTGATGGGAGCCCATTTTCTTATCTGGGGCAGCTCCACCTTTTCCTTCTTCTCCTCAAACCCTGTGGCGATGACCGTGATCCTCACCTCGTCGTCGATGTCGGGGTCTATCACGTTTCCGATGATGATCGTTGCATTTTCATGGGCAGAGTCATAGATAATGGAGGCAGCATCCTGCACATCACTGAGGGAAAGGTTGATC
>DASPUA010000324.1:0-2420 GCA_035623135.1 Thermodesulfovibrionales bacterium
CCGATGGAGGCAGAATGCTTCAAAGGGTTAATAACAAGATGGGTATTCCTCTCCTGGCATATCGTTTTTTCTTCGTCAAGTATGACCCCTGGAGTTCTTCCCGCGTTAGGTCTTATCCCCTCCTCCTTGTTCCGTTCGTAAAAATATATGCTGTTGCTGATTTGTTCCGCAAGGTTTATCAAGCCGTCATAGCCGGCATACGCAACATGCCTTTCTTGATTCACATCAACAAATGGGTACCCTTCTTTTATAGCGAGGTACTGGTTCCTGCCCCCCGCGACCAGGATGTCTGCATGACGTTCCTTGAGCAGTTTTTTGAAGTTTTTCGGTGTTACATCTTCCACAAGTGGGGCGTCCTGGCCGAGAATATCCCTCATCTTCTCCTCGTCCTCAAAGGTACTTTTCTTAGTCCCCACAGCGACAATGTCGATATCCAGATCCATGAGGGCTGAAATGAATGACCAACTCTTCACGCCACCGGTATAGAGCACTGCCCTCTTGTCTCTCAGATGACGGTAAGCCATAAGTCTCTTCTCAAGTGCAAGTTCCTCTGCCCTTATTACTGCTTCAGTGTTTTCCCACGTCCTACCATCCCATACTCCATGCTCAATACCCTTTGCCGCAATTGCCCTGAGAGCTTTTGCCATTTCGGTTTTTCCGAAGAAGGAAACCTCAACATAAGGCATGCCGTACTTCTTCTCCATCCCTTTTGCAACGTTGATGAGTGCCCGACTGCATACGACAACATTCAGGCGTGCCTTATGGGCACAGGTGATTTCCTCAAAGGTTGAATCCCCAGTTATCCTTGAAAGTACGCGGAACCCTGCTTTTTTGAGCACAGGCTCGATAAGCCAGAGGTCTCCTGCAATGTTATATTCCCCGATGAGATTGATATCATGGTTCGAGGTATTCTTTGCCGTACCTGTGCCTATTACATGATCGAGAAGCACTTCGCCCGCGATCCTGTTGCCGAGGTTTTTGGGACCCACAAAGCCGGGCGCGTTTACCGGGACGACAGGTATTCCGAGCTTTTTTTCGGTCTTCCTGCAAACCGATTCAAGGTCCTCCCCGATAAGACCAGAGACGCAGGTGGCATACACAAAGATTGCCTTCGGGCTCACTTTATCATGAGTCTTAAGTATTGCATTATAGAGCTTTCGCTCACCACCGTAAACAATGTCCATCTCTCCCATGTCTGTGGTAAAACCTGCCCTGTGCAAGTCTCCCTTTCTGGTAAGGGTTCCCCTCCCTTCCCAGGAGTTGCCACAACAGGCTATGGGCCCATGAACGATGTGGGCAGTGTCAGCAATGGGCTGGAGAACGATCATCGCACCGTCAAACGCACACGATTCTCCTCCCCGCGATCTGCATATCCGATCTTTTTTCTCTGTGCCACATCCGCTTTCGGTCAGTCTGTCTAAATGAGTTATCGTTGCCATAGCTCTCTCCGGTATTTTCCAGTTTTGATAGCGCGCATCTGTTGGATACAGCCTTCTCAGTATCTATCTGATTACATCAAAACTGGTCGTATTCATCGTCTTCCTGTCCATCTCGTCAAGGATAGCGTTCACCACCCAGTTCACAAGGTTGATGACGCCCTGGTAGCCGGTGATCGGATACCGGTGCAACTGATGCCGGTCAAAGAGCGGAAAGCCGATCCTGATGAGTGGCGTGCCGGTATCTCTCCATAGGAATTTTGCATAGGAGTTCCCGATGAGATAGTCAACTGGCTCTGTGAACATGAGTGATCTTAGGTGCCACATATCCTTGTTTATATACACATTGCCTTCTGCTCCGAAGGGGCTTTCGCTCAGAAGCGCAATGGCTTCTTCCTCAAACTTCTTGTCCCCATTTGTACAGACGATATGTACCGGCACTGCTCCCATCTCAAGCAGGAAACTGATGAGGCCGAGGAGCTGGTCTGGGTCGCCCACGAGCGCAAATCTCTTGCCGTGCATATAGGCGTGTGAATCGATCATTGCATCCACTGCCCGGCCACGTTCGTCCTCAATCTCTTTGGGTATTGGCCTGCCAGTGATCTTACTCAGCTCTTCAAAAAAGTTGTCCGTGTTCTTCACACCTATCATGGGCAACACCTGAGCATTCTGTCCCCATTCCTTATGGATGTATTCCATGGTTTTCATGGTCGAGTACTTTTGGAGGGCTATGGTGGCTTTTGCATTAATGGAATCAGCAGCATCAGAGAGGGGGGTCCCTCCTGGATACAGCTTGTACTCGCCGGTGTTGGGAGAGTCAAATGAAGCGCTGGCATCAGACAGCAGCGTAAAGTCGACACCCATCGCCTTCATGAGCCGTTTGATCTCATGGTAGTCCCCGGTATAGGTGTCAAATCCCATGATAATATTGATTTTGTTGCCAGGCTCTCTTTTTTTATTAGCGGTAATAGCGGTCAGGATACC
>DASPUA010000325.1:0-3454 GCA_035623135.1 Thermodesulfovibrionales bacterium
AAGAAGGCTTTTGAAAACGGCCTCACGAAGGAAGAACTTGTGGCTGCGATTACGCATATTGCATTTTACGCCGGCTGGCCTACTGCAGCCTCGGGGTTTAATCACTTGAGGAAAGTGATTGACCAGCAATGAGTGGCAAAGTGCCGTGTATGTCTAAGAAAAATATTTTGCCTTTGATTCATCGTAGCTGAAGTGCGGCATACCAGAAAGAGAAAGTTTTATGCTAGCGAGTATTATTTTTGGGACTCCTCATTCCCGACAATGCACCTCGGTTAAGGATAAGTCGGTTCAAACTGCATGTCTGCGACTCTTTCAGATATTGTCCTTCAGGTCATCTATTGGCAACTACAATCTCTCAATCTTATGAACTCGCCTTATACGCGACTATTGTTCCGGCTTCAATTCGGGGCGGGTTCGGAAGGACAGAACTCAGGTGCTCTTTCACAAAGATCCGAGCCTTTTCATTTGCATGTATGGCATCCGCAAGAGTTTTGAAAACCGTAATGGATATCATCGCGCCATCCCTTAGGTCTATCCAGTAATATTCGACGAACCCAGGCAGCGAGGAGATAAACGGCACGAACTTCTCATCTACCCGTTTTGCGGCACTCGCCGGATCAGGCACTCCTTCATATCGCCGCACTGTCGCATACATTTTACGTTTCATCTCGTCCTCCTTGGAAAGAGTTTATATACGTAAGCTGTTTAGTGCATCTCACCTCACAGAAAGGCAACGATCTGTGACCAAGGGATCACGAGTTTGCGAGTTATGCAGCGTGTATCATTTTTCAAACGCCTTGACTTTGTTAAGAAGGATTATGGACAGCTGGTATGCCGGGCCTTCCTCCTCCTTCACAGAACGAAAAAAGTCACATAGCTCGCAGTTTTTATACTTTTGGGCAAATGTGCCTTGGACCTTTCCGCCGCACATCGTGCCTGCCAGGACCCAACATGACCTTCCTGCGTTTTCTCCACCGTGAACAGCATCAAGCTTTTCATATGTTGTCGCAGGGCATACTCCAAGCTCTTTGGCCTTCTCCCCGCCTGGTTGTCTCCCACACTTCTTGAACTCCCAGCAGTTCAGCTTTTTATTCTGTTTTTTCATCGTCATCCTCCCTCAGAAAAGATTCACTCCATGAGTAGGATGTCAAAACCAGAGGAAAATTTCTATACATTTCTTGCTTTTTTTTATGCATATTTTGCAGGTCTGCAAAATATGATGGAGAAAACCATGATGAGGAACGGGTGAGGGTGCAAAGGAAGTTCTCAACACGGCTTTTTCAGGAATACGGTGAGCACTATTGCGATTGCTGCCAATGCTGCTGCCATGGAAAAACTTCCTGAGAAGGTTCCTGTCCTTTCCGCAAGAACTCCTGCCACAGCAGGGCCGATGATCTGGCCGAAACCGAAGATAAAGGTGACAAACCCGAATGCCTGTCCTGCCTTGTGTGCGCCCACGTAATCGCCCACCGCCGCAGCCATGATTGAGGGGATGCTCCACGCAACAATTCCATACAGCCCGATGGAAAGGTAAAGGAATAGACCGGGAAGTCTTGTTGCCACCAGCGTGTAAGCGAGCATCTGGAGGAAAAAGACAATTGTCAAGCCAGCTTTCCGTCCCAGCTTATCGGAAAGGGTGCCGAACACAGGGCCGGAAAAGAGACTCAGAAATCCCACCCAAGACCAGAAATTGCCTGCCACTGCCTCTGAAAATCCCCTTTCCTGCACCAGGGTAGTCACGATAAAGGTGGCGTAAATAACATAAGTGAATCCAAAGAGGAAGTAGATGATACCCAAATGGTAAAGCACACCTCTTTTGTAGATATTCATCTTCATCTTGTCGATGATCTGGGAATAAAAGGGAGCGGTATCATCAATGCCGATTGGTCTCAGCCCCTTCTCTTCAGGACTATTCCGGATGAGGATAAAACCTATAAAGGCGATGACCAGGACAATTGAACCAAGCGTGAGCCAGCTTATCCTCCATCCCTCAAGGCCCGCGAGGGAATTGATGAAAGGAATAAGTTTTCCTGAGATAATAATGGCAAAACCGCTTCCGATGACGATGAACCCTGCTGCCTTTCCCCTTATGGTGCTCGCAAACCAACGGGAGACCAGGCTCATCACAGGGACATTGGCAGCTCCGCTTCCGATACCGGTGAGGAAGTAGAGCATGAGCACGTATTCGAAACTTCTTGCCCTGCTCACCAGTATCATTGAGATCCCCGCAAGGAGAAGAGCGATGAAGATGAGCTTTCGTGGGCCGATGCGGATGGCCCAGAAGCCGCTTATCAGCACAGAGGCGAGATAGCCGAAAAAGTTTGCGGTGCTGATGAACCCCATTTGGGAATAGGTGAGGTTAAGGGTCGAGGCCATTGAGGGAAGGAGCATGCCGAGGGCAAACCTGCCAAAGCCAAGACATGCAAAGATGCAGAGTGTCCCGGTACATACTATGACCCATCCGTAATGGAGGGGAATTCTTGATGTTGAATCTTCCACATAGGAATATACCATTGTTGTGATGGAATGCAAAAGAGGAGGGTTAACCACGCCTGAAACGGATATTTCTGTCCGGACGGTATTCATCTGGGCTTCT
Organism: Thermodesulfovibrionales bacterium; assembly: GCA_035623135.1. Taxonomy (GTDB): domain Bacteria; phylum Nitrospirota; class Thermodesulfovibrionia; order Thermodesulfovibrionales; family UBA9159; genus DASPUA01. The sequence goes on from DASPUA010000325.1 coordinate 2,597, forward strand.
CCACAGGGGATAAGGCAGAAGTGCAGCACCGGCACCTGCCGGAATGGAAAAAGGAAAGCAACAATGTGCCGGCTGGGTTGACAAGGAATAGAAAAAAGGATATGATTGCAACCAGGAACCATTCCGAACATGAAGAGATCCCCACGGCCCCAGGACATAGAACGGAAATTAACTGCGAGCCTCCGTGAGAAGGGTTATAAACTTACCCCCCAGCGGCTTGAGATTATTAAGTTCCTGTCAAATGACCTGTCGCACCCCGGGGCCACGGATATTTTCAATAGGATCAGGAAGAAGTTGCCGCAAATCAGCTTATCAACAGTCTACTATACTCTGGATATTCTGAAAAAGGAAGGGCTGATACGGGAACTTGAGTTTTATGAGAGAGATAACCGCTATGACATTACGGTTTCGAATCATCTCAACCTCATTTGCATGCACTGTGGGAAGATAGAGGATTTTGAGGGTGAATTGCCTGTATCCTCAGAGGTGGTAAAGAAAAAAACGGGCTTTGAGCCCGTCACCATGCGTTTTGAATATTACGGTTACTGCAAGGAGTGTCGGACAAGGAAATAAAGATGGGAAAAAGGATCTTTGTGATCGTGTGTGTTTTTTGTATCTTATGTGTCGCGGTCCTTGCATACCGGCCTCTTAAGGACGGCGAACGTGGAGAATCGTATTTCAGCTGGGTTTCCGGTACGACGAAGGACAGGGTTGTCCAGCTCACTACCGGTAAATGTGCAGCCGTGCCTTTCGAATTCAGGGTCGGCAGCAACGTATCAGGAGTGCTTTTTGAAATAAAGGAGGATTCACTGTGGGGCAAGGGTATCTTTCTCGAGGAAACTGCCGTGCAGGTGAGAC
>DASPUA010000326.1:0-2626 GCA_035623135.1 Thermodesulfovibrionales bacterium
AGACAATGATCAGGGGATGATTAAGTCATTTATAGGGGTTATCATCGCAAGGCTTTCAGCAGATAAGATCATACAAGAGAATAAGGTTAAGAGGTAGTTCATCCTCAAAGGACAGGGATAAAAATGATGTGGAACAACTCATCAAGAACGCTGCGACGGGAAGAATACCATTCACGAAAAGGATGAGATGAAATCTGTCTTGAAGAAAGCTCCTCTTAGAGAAGCGGGTATTCTTCTTCATATCACCTCCCTCCCTTCGCCATTCGGCATCGGGGATTTGGGGCCTGCTGCTTACCGTTTTGCCGATTTCCTTTCGAGAACAAGGCAGCGATGCTGGCAGGTATTGCCGCTGAACCCTACAGACCAGGGGAGTGGAAACTCACCCTATAGCAGCATCTCCGCATTCGCAGGAAATACCCTCCTTATAAGCCCTGCATTGCTGGTGGAGTCAGGATTCCTCACTCCAGATGATCTTATCCAGACACCGAGGTTTCCCTTCGATCGGTGTGACTATGCTACAGCCATACCCTTCAAGACAGCGCTCCTGCATCGTGCATATGAGCGTTTTAAAATCACGGGGAGCGACAGGGATTCGTACAATGCATTTTGCGAAAGAAATAAGGAGTGGCTGGAGGATTTTTCGCACTATGTTGTCCTGAAAATCCGTTATAAGGGAAAACCTTGGGGGGAATGGGATAAGGGGCTCAAGGACAGGGATCCCAAAAGTCTCGAAGAGTCATTGCAGGGTCTTCATGATGAGAAAGAGCGGGAGAAGTTCCTCCAGTACCTCTTCTTTAAACAGTGGCATACTCTCAAGGTTTACTGCAATGAGCGGGGGATTAAGTTCATTGGGGACATTCCCATCTATGTGAACTATGACAGTGCCGATGTTTGGACACACACAGATATCTTCAGGCTCAATAGAGAAAAAAGACCTGCGTTTGTTGCGGGTGTTCCTCCTGACTATTTCAGCAGTACCGGGCAGCTTTGGGGGAACCCTGTATACCGGTGGGACATTCTCAAGAAGACAGGCTTCAGGTGGTGGATACGGCGTATCGCCCATACTCTAGAGCTTTTTGACAGGATTCGAATTGACCACTTCAGAGGTTTTGTAGGATTCTGGGAAGTTCCATCAGGAGAGCAGACCGCCATGAATGGCCGGTGGGTCGAGGCCCCTGCAGCAGCCTTCTTCAGAACCCTTGTTAAGGAATTTCCTTCTGTACCTATCATTGCAGAAGACCTTGGTGTTATTACTCCCGACGTGAGGGAAGTTATGGAGCACTTCGGATTCCCTGGAATGCGTATACTCCAGTTTGCCTTTGATGCAGATTCGGCAACCCATCCCTATCTGCCGCATAACTATGAACAAAACTGTATTGTCTATACAGGAACACATGACAACAACACAATAAGGGGATGGTTCGAACGTGAGGCCAGTCATGAGGAGAAGCAGCGGTTGTTCCGGTATCTCGGGAGAGAGGTCTCAGCGGGAGAGGTTCACAGGGAGTTCATCCGTCTTGCCATGATGTCAATTGCGCAGACCGCCATCATACCAATGCAAGACCTTCTCGGTCTTGGACAGGATGCCAGGATGAATCATCCATCCACAATAGATCACAATTGGGAATGGAGGCTGTTTCCGGATCTGCTGACCTCTTCCCTTGCAGAATTTCTTCTTGAACTCACAGAGGTGTATGGAAGGGCTTTGTGGAGATAGCCTAGCTCAGCTTGTGGCGATGTCTACTTCTTTTCATCCGGAAGGAAGGGGTCAAAGAGTTTGACCGGGGCCTTGATGGTCCTTTCCATGATTCCTAATAATCCAGATCCCACCGCGGAAACAGGATGATAGCTCACTTTTGGATCCTCCATGTCTCCGGAGACCCTGAGGGGGATGGACACAAGAGAGCCTCCGAGAATGCTGCCTATAATAGGGGTTTTCTTGATGATGAAGTCGGTCTTTTTCAGGGGTGAGATGAGGACCTTGGCGTCCAGCGTGTCGTCTTTCAGGTCCACCGTGCCCTGGGCAGCGATTTTCATGGTAGCACCATCCACAGTCAGTTCCTTAACCTCCAGTGTGTTCTGTCTCAGCGAGGCCTTCATTTTTATAGAATGATATCCAAAGCCTTCTTGCCTTATTTCAGGAAACCCTCTCAGGATTTGATTGACTTCCAGAAAGGAGAACATGTTCAGGAGGGCCGGCTGACGGAAAATCCGGCCGTCTTTGGCAACTAATTCCGCATCTCCCTCAAGGGAGTCATGCACTGTTTCTTTTTCCTCTCGCCCCTTGATCCTTGCCTTTAGGTTAAATTTTCCCGTTGCGTCCCGTTTCTTTCCAAAGAGACAGACGAGGGCTGGCTCCAGCTCCTGATTATCTGCAATGAACTGAAAATCGAAAGAGAGCGCATTTGACGCCACATTCATCGTCCCGGGAGAGGAGATGCCGCAGAGGGTTGCCTTGGTCACCGCGATATCAATGTCATTGCGGTGAAGGGATATGTCTGCATTGAGTGGCATCCACGTGTATTTGTCATACGCAAAAGAGTTCGTTCTGAGCCTCAGGATTCCCTTAACGGGTATGTCCCACGTTTCATTGTTTCCCTTGTCTTCTCTTTTTTCTTTCGGTTCC
>DASPUA010000327.1:0-4395 GCA_035623135.1 Thermodesulfovibrionales bacterium
TCGCATCAAGGATCCTCGGCATGGGAGATGTGCTCACCCTCATCGAGCAGGCCGAGAAGGCCTATGACAGAAAGGAAGCCGAAAAACTCCAGGAGAAGATCCTCGGCGAGACATTCACCTTCGAGGATCTGAAAGTGCAGCTCAAGAAGTTGCGGGGCATGGGCCCTATCGAGAATATCCTGGGCATGATCCCCGGTCTTGGCAAGATGAAAAATGTGACTGTGGATGAGAGGGAGTTCGTGAAGATAGAAGCTGTCATTAATTCCATGACGCGGGAAGAGAGAAGAAATCATCATATAATTAACGGGAGCAGGAGGAGGAGGATCGCTGAGGGAAGCGGTACCACGGTCACCGATGTGAACCGGGTGGTCAAACAGTACATAGAGATGAAAAAAATGATGAAAATGTTTAAGGGAAAAAAGGGAATCCGTTTGCCGAAGATTTTGCCTTTTTAGTCCTTTACTTTACTTCGGAAATATATTAAAATCATACAGTTCTTCGAATAAGGAGGTGAGTTCTTGGTTAAGATTAGACTGACAAGATTAGGGGCACATAAGAAACCGTTCTACCGTTTGGTGGTCATGGACTCCAGGACGAGAAGGGACGGGCCTTTCATAGAGATCCTCGGAACATACAATCCACAAAAGGGTTCATCCGAGACAAAAATTGATACGGAAAGGGCCAAATACTGGTTAGGACAAGGAGCGCAACCTACAGATATCGCTAAGAAGCTTTTACACAGGGCCGGCCTGTAGGCGGTCCTGAATTCCATTGGAGGTGGACGGAGATGAAAGACTTGGTGGAGGCAATGGCGAGGGCGCTGGTCGATACTCCCGAAGAGGTGAGTGTGAAGGAAGTGGACGGGGAAAGGACCACGGTCTTTGAACTCAGAGTAGCATCCAGTGACCTTGGAAAGGTAATAGGAAAACAGGGAAAGACAGCCCGTGCAATGAGGACAATACTCGGAGCCGCGGGTACAAAAATAGGTAAACGCTGCGTCCTTGAAATTCTCGAATAAATAGCCATGGCGTTTGGAGTTCAGACTCCTCGTCTGGGCTCCAAACACGACAAATCCTCTCCCTTCAGCGAAGTCCTGTCAGTGTCCATCCTTTGAGCCAAAGGTAGTTTAATCGAGAATACTTTTTTTGCCCACCTTGACCAGACTGTGGGAGGCCTCGAGCTCTCCGTGTTAGCATTGCCAGGAGTATTTGCGAAGTGGTGTATAATAACATCTTCGTGAGAAAGGTGAGAGGATGCGGTGTGAGATAATTACTATATTCCCCAGTATATTCAATGCGTATCTCTCTGAAAGTATTTTGAAGAGGGCCGTGGGGCAGGGACTCGTTGAGGTAAAGGTCCACCAGCTGAGAGATTATACGGCTGATAAACACAAGACAGTGGATGATTATCCGTACGGGGGAGGGCCTGGTATGGTGATGAAGCCGGAGCCCTTCTTCAGCGCAGTGAAATCCATAAAGGCTGACGGGATCGAAACACTTATAATCATGATGAGCCCCCAGGGAGAGCCCTTTAATCAGGCTATGGCCCTTGAACTATCAAAGGAAAAGAAAAGGCTCTTGTTCCTCTGCGGAAGATATGAGGCTATTGACGAGCGTGTGAGGGACTTACTGGTTGATCGGGAGGTGTCTATTGGTGATTATGTTTTGACTGGCGGAGAATTGCCTGCATTGGTTATAATAGACAGCATCATAAGGCTTTTGCCCGGGGCGCTGGGTGACGAGTACTCTGTGAAGGAGGAATCGTTTTCGTGGGGGATACTGGATTACCCTCACTACACAAGACCTCCTGAATTTGAGGGGATGAAGGTGCCTGACACACTGCTTTCCGGAAATCACAAGGAGATAGTCCTCTGGAGGAGAAAAGAGGCGTTAAGGAGGACACTCCTCAGGAGACCTGAACTTATACAGCGGGCGCCACTCACTGATGAAGATTACCGATTACTGTCGGAACTTAAGGAGGAAGAAAGATGAATCTGATGAATGCAATTGAAGAGGGATACAAGAAAGAGGTGCGCCCATTCCAGGTGGGGGATACCGTGAAGGTCTTTGTGAAAGTGGTTGAGGGAGACAAGGAAAGGATTCAGCCCTTTGAAGGTATTGTGATCGCACGACGTGGCAGCTCGATCAAAGAGACGTTCATGGTGAGAAAAGTGTCTTACGGAATCGGGGTGGAGAGGATATTCCCAGTACATTCCCCTGCCATTGACAGGATAGAGGTGCTTAAGAGGGGATCAGTGAGAAGGGCAAAACTCTATTATCTGAGGGCCAAAAAGGGAAAAGCGGCAAAGATCAAGGACAGAGAAAAAGAGAGGCTGGCAGCGGGACAGACACAAGAATAATCAATGGACATCTACCGGTATGATGAGTCCTTCAGGAAAGAAGGGTTCTCCCGTGTTGCCGGTATCGATGAGGCAGGGAGAGGCCCCCTCGCTGGTCCTGTGGTTGCTGCAGCAGTTGTCCTTCCTCCCATGAAGAGGATCAAGGGGTTGAGGGACTCAAAGAAGGTTCCCGAGAAAGAGAGAAAATTACTCTTCTGGGATGTGCTATGTTGTGCAATGGATATTGGGGTGGGAATCGTGGACGCACAGAACATAGACAGAATGAATATCCTCAGGGCAACAAGGCGTGCCATGGAAGTGGCGGTTAAAGACCTATCCTCAAGGCCTGATTTTCTCCTTATTGATGCCCTTGAACTTCCCTCGGTAGACATCAGACAGATTTCCCCTTTCAAGGGTGAATCAAAAAGTGCCTCAATATCTGCTGCTTCCATTATTGCCAAGGTGGTGAGGGACGGTATTATGGAGGAGTATGACCATGTATACCCTCAATACGGGTTTGCAAAACACAAGGGGTATTCCACGAGAGAGCATGTGGAAAACCTCCTTCTTCACGGGCCATGTGAAATCCACAGAAAGAGTTTCGAGAAAGTCATGTCCCTGGAGCTGCCCCTGTGACGGCTGAAGAGGGTAAAGGGGGGAGATGGATAAAGAACGGATAGATGAGGCGCTTGAACTGCTCTGGCACCTTGAGGAAGAAGGCCATCCTGAGCTGGAACGTTTTCGATTGGATTTGGACGATCCTGACTCCGAAGAGCTGATCGCGGCACTCAAGAGGGATAATCTCATTACGGTGGAAGATTCCGCAGTCAGACTCACTGAGAGCGGACGTATTCTTTCCCGGGGACTTATACGACGCCACCGTCTTGCAGAGCGGCTTTTCACCGATGTGTTTGAATTGCGAGGCGACCAGGTCGAGACTGATGCGTGCAAGATAGAGCACATACTGAGTGAGGAATTAACCGAGAGTGTTTGCACATTCTTGGGTCATCCTCCCACATGCCCCCACGGCAAGCCGATTCCCAAGGGCGAGTGTTGCAAAAGATACAAAGTGGAGGTTACTCCTGTGGTATCCCGACTGGCAGATTTTGAGGTAGGCTCAAGGGGGAGGATTGTATTCATTATTCCTTCTGAAGCAGCAAGGCTCGGCAGACTGAGCTCTATAGGGATAGCTCCCGGCAGTACCATCAGGCTCTTACAGAAGATGCCTTCGTGTGTCATTCAGATCGATGAGACCACGGTTGCCGTAGACCCCGATATCGCAAAAGAGATCTTGGTAAAAAAGATCGTTTGAGTAGGTCGTGGGGAAGGTGCGACTGTTGCGCATCCGGCATACCGGAGACTCAGAATACGCTGAATTTGAAATACTTCTTGGGATTCTCCTTTATGTCCCTGATCAATTCATTGAGAGAGGCAATGTTTTCCTTGAGTTCTGTAGCAAGTTCCTCGTCTTTCAGAAGGCTCCCCGCCACCCCTTCTCCCTTGTCTATGCGCTCCAGAATGGCGGAGAGTTGCAGAGACGCCTTATTGAGGTTGTCATACAGTTCTGCATCTTCAGCAAGTTTCCTGAGTGTTCCTTTTCCTTCATTGAGCTTTCTGCTGAACTCTTCCACAGAGGACGCAGCAGTGAGCATTCTGTTATAGAGCGCAGGGTCTTCTATAAACTTCTTCAATGTTCCGGAACTCTCATTGATGGACTTGCTGAACTGATCGAGGGAGGCTGAAGCAGTCGCCATTCTATTATAGAGGGTTGGGTCTTCAATCAGCAATTTTACGGTCCCACGGGCATCTCTTATTTCTCTCAACGTTGATGATAAGGCTTTTGTGGATTCCCTGAGATTATCATAAAGGGAAGGGTCGCTGATGAATTTGGAAATGGTTCCTTCCCCCTCTTCTATCTTTGTGACAAGACGATCCATTTTTGTTAAGAAATCAGTCATCTTTTGAATTGAGGCGGTGCCGATCTCCATCACATTCTTCAGATCAATCTGTGATGCGCCCTTTATCATGTCTCCGGGCTGTACGGGTTCAGCCCCGGG
>DASPUA010000328.1:0-2988 GCA_035623135.1 Thermodesulfovibrionales bacterium
CGTTAGTAGCTGACAGTGTGGTTCGTGAAGATATGCTCCGTCGGCATTTGTCGATATGTATGAACCACTGGAATGACAAACGTCAAGCGTTACAAAATGACTCGTTTGGTCAGTCGGTACGGTCGACAAATGAGCAGTATATGGGGATGAAATAGATATAAGAAGCGCAAAAAATATAAGTATGGTGCGCACCTTCATAATGTTATTCTAATTAAAAACTCAAGTTTGTCAACGTAAACTTATAATTATTAAGTGAGCCATAGGGGCCAGCAAAAAGGAGAGGATACATTTTCCCCGGGGAATCCGCAATAGTTTCGATCCACAATGACCACCAGGTCCGTGGAGCCTGGTTCGTGAGATTACCTTACTCATAAGCCGAGAAATGTGCATACGTGAGAGCGAAATTATATTTTCTACGTAATCGAGCCCCTGTCCGCTGAAAGAAACATGATAGAGGGAAACAGTTCTTGATATGGACTTTAAAACGTCTCAAATTGCAGAAGAACTAACAATGGTTCCAGTATGCCCTGCAGCTCATGCAAAATCACCTACCCACTCTGTGCAAGAGAACTTCCTCTACTCCCTGTCTCTGAGTCTATGGATTCTCTTACCATGGACGAGCATGGTGCAAACGAGATGCATTTCCAGCATCACAGAAGTAATCGTTGATCGTTCAGAAAGAGACTTATTAACATGAGATGTAATGTCGGAATTGATGGATGCCTATCGGAAAGTTCGATCGCATTGCGTTAAGTGGAGAAAAGTATGAAATTATCTTCCGGATTACTCCCTATCCGGGAGCAAAATCATCTCAATAATATCCCCTTTTTTTTGTCACGATGATCAGGACAATAGAAAGCCCTATCGCCCCTGCCATAAGAGACAAAGAGATCATAAGGCTGTTCAGAAGTGCAGGATTGAGTAAAAGCATAAAGCTCAGTCCCAGCATCATAATGCCTGAGACAAGCTTCAAGGCCCGTCCCTGACGTTCAGTGAGCTTCCTTCTCCCGAGTGTTATCGTAAAAAGCATGACGATGACGAACAGAGGAATAACGCGCACTACATTATAGAAAAAAAGGTACAGGTAGGAGGAAAACGTTGACAGGTGATTGAGCGTCAAGGCCCTGGTAAACACCATGGGGAAGCCGGACGTGCAGAGAAGCTCGTACAAATTCGCCATGATTGCGAGAATGGCTGTTCCTGCCAGGATCGAAAAAAACGAGGTGGAGCGAAGCAGGTTCCTCATACGCTCGTAAAGACGTGGTTTTGCCGCATCCGGAACCGAAAGGGAAAACCCTTTCTTGAAGGCAAAAAAATCTTTGATATTGACGGAAGCGATGAACAACGAAACAACGCCCGCGCCTGTTGTTATGAAGGAGGAATTCCCCATCACCAGGAACAGATTAAGCCACGCGGCCATAGCAAGAAGGTTGATGAATCCGGAGAAAAAGACAAAGACGCCGCCCACCAGGGATATTTTGCTTCGTGAGTGGGCGTGGACCAGAAGACCCAACAGAGACAGCAGTACGAAAAAAGAACAGGGATTGAAGCTGTCCATGCCAGCAATGACCAGAGTCAGTACTGGGAGCGATTTAGCGTGCAGATCCAGCGTACCGAAAAGCGGTATACTAACGGAGCGGCTCACTTCACGCCCCACCTCGACGGGCTCCGATTCCAAGCGCACCGGACGTTGCGTGTCCCGGACCTGTCCTTTCTGCTGCAAGAGGGCCACCTGATCCCGGCAGGGTTCCGCCCTGCAATTGTTTATTTTCCTTTCTATTACTTGCTCTGTCTGCTTTGCAAACCCCTCAATGACACTGTCGCCGATAAAGGTAACCGGAACACCGGAAGCCTGTCTATCGAAGCTTTTCATCAAATCGGTCAAGAGTGCGAGATTCTGTTTGTTATGCAGAACTTCGTATTCCCTGACATCCAGATACATATCTTTACGCTTGAGATCTGCCAGAAACTTTTTTTCCTCTTCGCAGCTGGCACACAACTCTCCCCAGAACATATGAACAATAACCCTGTTGCCATCTCCTTTTTCCACATTTTCCGGAGCGGCAATTGTTGAGGAAGCCTTATTGGCAAAGGCTGGAGCGTTGATTAATAACAATAGTATTGCTACAAGCACAAGGATATAGTTTTTCATCATTGTGTCCTCTCTGGATTGTAGAGTTCACGACTCCGGCTCCATCGCCGCTTATTGTCTTTATATATATTTATTTATATATAATACTGCAACCAGTGAGCTGTAGTCCAATGATTCGGTGTGTTTACCGTTGTAAAATAAAAGTGTTCCGTCAGGCCCAACTGCTCTTCGGGCATTGTGGCATATCCCTTAAGGTAACCATCTTTACGCCTGGCGAGAATGCGGGAACTGAACGAAATACGGAGAAGAGACTTACCTGTTATCGGCCAAACTCATCTGCGGTCAGGGTAAATTATAGTTATATATTGACATGAGTCTTTTTTTTGAGCTAAAGTGAATACATGAGAGTAACGCACCTTCTAGTGCTGCTCGCCATTACATTCAGCATCGTTACTCCTTTTCCTTTGTGCGTACATCCGACAATTTCGCATGGGCAAGTGTCTATCGGGACAGTCGATGTCTGCCGCATGGGGTCCTTCACCCTTTCGACGGTCCGTGATACGTCCTGCATAAGCGAGCCTCTTTACCACCTTTGCCTTCAACCACAGATAGCTGGTGCGGAGATAATCGGCCCTACGCATAGTGCCCTCATTACAACCTTTCAAGAGGAACGTCCTCCGAAAAGCTGACCTCTGTATCTCATATCCCGTGCAGGGATTCTCTTCACGCTCACGCTGGTTCAAAACCATGATAGGAGGAACGTAATTAATGAAGATCACTGTTGCAATACTTTTGCTGATGATCACAGCCCCTGCATTTGCGAATGCAGGTCAGGTCGGTACCGTTGCGCCGGACTTTAGTCTTCCTGATTTGACCGGCAAAACAATCAACCTGCA
>DASPUA010000329.1:0-7770 GCA_035623135.1 Thermodesulfovibrionales bacterium
CCCGTAATAAAGGGTATCAGGTGTTGTGTGCTTCTCTGTCGCAAGAAGCAGGCTGTGACATTCTTAAAGGCTGTCGGGCAGGAAAGTGGATATGCTAAAGTATTGTCGTGATGGAAAAAGTCCTTTCTGTTGTTCAGCTGAGCAAGCACTACCGCGACATTATCGCTGTAGATGGCATTTCATTTCACGTAGGACACAATGAGATAGTCGGACTCCTGGGTCCTAACGGGGCCGGCAAAACCACGACCATTAACATGATTCTGGGTGTTCTGCAACCCACTTCTGGCTCTATTATTATCGAAGGCGTGAACATTCAGCCACACAGGTCTCGTGCACTCAAAAATACCAATTTCCAAGCGGTCTACGCACCATTGCCGGGGAACTTGACTGTATTCGAAAACCTGCATGTCTTCGGCCTGCTCTACGGAGTGAGGAATCTGAGGGAACGTATTGGTGCACTACTTAAACAGTTTGAACTGGAGCCATTTCGCAATGTAAAATGCGGCGTGCTCTCTTCAGGAGAGCAGACGCGCCTGTCCCTCGCCAAAGCCATGCTGAACCGTCCTCACCTCCTTCTCCTTGACGAACCAACGGCATCGCTCGACCCTGCTGCAGCGCGGGAAATCCGTGCAAAGATCCTTGAGTTCGTGGCCCAGGACACAGGTGGTGTGTTATGGACTTCGCATAATATGTATGAGGTGGAAGAGGTGTGTGATCGCGTACTCTTTCTCTCACATGGGAGGATTTTGCTTGCAGGGAATCCCAAGACCCTCGCGCATGAGCACGGCAAAAAATCGCTTGAGGAACTTTTCATCTCTGTGGCGCGCGAGCCGCTTGCGCTCGGGGCAGGCTGAGCCTTATGCATTTCAACCGCACCGCAGCCATCGTGCTACGCCAGTATTATCTCATACGCGGAAGTCTCTCCCGTGTATTGCCGTTGTTTGTGTGGGTTGCCGTTGACATGGTATTGTGGGGCTTCATTACCAGGTATCTCAATACTATGGCCCCTTCCGGGTTCGATTTCATCCCCATGCTCCTTGGAGCTGTCCTTCTCTGGGACTTTCTGGTCCGTGTCATGCAGGGAGTGACCATCGCATTTTTCGAGGACGTGTGGTCGCGTAATTTCCTCAACATCTTCGCGACACCGCTCTCGATAGCAGAATATCTTATTGGTCTGGTACTCTCGAGCATTGCGACAAGCCTGGTTGGGCTGATCGTGATGCTTGTCCTGGCAACCACGCTCTTTGGTCTGTCGTTCTTTTCTTACGGCATAGTGCTTGTCCCATTCCTTCTCGTGCTGTTCTTGTTCGGAATCGCCCTCGGAATCTTCAGCAGTGCGGTAGTCCTTCGGCTCGGGCCGGCCTCGGAGTGGTTCATCTGGCCAATTCCCGCGCTCATCTCACCTTTTGCAGGGGTCTTTTATCCGCTGGCGACTCTCCCGGGGTGGATGATATATATCTCATATCTGTTGCCTCCGTCCTACGTCTTCGAGGGTTTGCGGACGATCATTTCCGGAGGCATCGTTTCAGTATCCACGCTGCTTTGGGGCGGGTGTCTCGCAGTATTTTATATACTGTTGGCGTGCTGGTTCTTTGCGCGGATGCACGCGCATGCTGTGCACACTGGTCTCATTGCCCGCTATAGCGCAGAAACAGTGAGCTGATACCAATGACGTAATGGTATTCCCGGTACTCGACAGTTGTTTCAACCGTCGGAAACTATCTGTTTTACGTGAAGTCCTGATGCGATTCGGAAGTGTCAAAGGACTTCCAGAAGAAGTGACTTAATGAAGCGAAAGATACCTGTCAGGGGACAGGCTGGTTGCCAGCATCACCATATTGATGTCCCCATGTTCGGTCCACGTGCGGGACTCCTGGTTTTTTTTCTCGAGCCAGAACGCACTAATCGACTCCGTAAGCCTGGCATACCGGCTGAGGCTTTGTATGTGCGCACGACCAGGATACTTTTTGAAGACACCCGGATGCTGACCAACCAGGCCCTGTAATTTCCGGATGGCCTGCAGTCCGATGGAAAGCCCCAGCTCCCGAAATGCCAGGCGGTAATCGGCAGGCAGCCCAAGAGAAGATGTCCTCTCCATATGTTCCAATCCGACAAGGGAATCATCCACTACAGTCTCGAGGAGGCCGGGGCGTGCAAATTCCCCTGATGGAATCAGCTGCGCGATTCTGTAAGCGTTGACCAGCAGACCGCCAATGCCGAGGGGGTCATCGGTGGCCCAGTCCCTGCCTTCACACATCACTGCCATGTCCGTGATCTCTTCAGCAAGCTCTTGCGACAATAATCGCCCTGGCAATTTTCCGGCAGCTGCCTGAAGCCCGCAGTAGGTGATAAGCCCGTCAAGAGGGTCGTGATGACCCATGGAGGACACCAGAGGATATGAGAGGTCTATGCTCATTTTCCAGTACATGCGTTTCTCTTTCCCCCCGTGAGGTCTGTAAGTAAATCTTCCATGGGCAGTCTTTGCAAGTTCCAACGCCCATCTGTTGTAGGTCGGGTCACCCGTAACCAGGCTCACACAGTCGAGGGCGTGCATCCACTGCGTCAGGTAATGAAAATACTGGCCGTCACGGTCCCATTCCAGCCTCTCATCAAAGGGCTCGGATGGTCTTCGCTCGTTCATCTTCTTCCCGATCCGCAATCCGCCCTTTGTGGGGTGTCTTCGGCCCTCATCCTCATCAAGCCCGCTGATCCAGCCGCTACGATGGTCATCCAGGCGGTGCCGGCCCAGTGTGGCATGCACCTGGTCCACAAGAAGAAGGGCTAAATGTCTGTACTGCTCATCACCTGTCTGACCATAGAGCCCAAGGAAGGTACAGACAGCAAATGCATCAGTCCACAGGTAGCGCTCCGGAGATGATCCAGCTGGCGAGAGCCCTGTCCTCTTCGCAAATTCGGTCATGAGTTCGCGGACTATACTATCAGGTGTGACCATATAGCTATATGATAACCGCCATTAACGCCTTTATAAAGAGGGGGGAATAATGGTGAATCAAGCTCTGACAGCGGCGAGTTGGGAGAGCCAAGAAGACAGCTGCTGAACCTTCACTGCCTAAGCCACTTACGCGCTGAGGAAAATGAGGCCGCAGCCTGCACTCCTAAACCCACTTGACCACGGGTTCTTTCTTTTGAGGTCTCTCCGGATACCCCTCAGGATATCCGAGAAGTATAGGGCCGAATATCGTCTCGTCATCCTTGAGATCAAGGACCCTTTTCACTTCGTCGTCATCAGTCACCATGGAGCCGAAACCTACCCAGCAGCTTCCCACCCCAAGAGAGTATGCTGCGAGCATCATGTTCTCGCACGCCAATGGACAGGAGTGATAAGCGTACCTCCCTGATCCGATAACAAAGACAACTACCGGAGCAGAGTAGTAGACAGGGTCAGGTAATTCATTAAGCCGTTTGGTGATCGCCTCATATCTCACGGGATCTGACTCCTTCACCAAATCGAGAATCTTTCTGGCGTGGGGGAGAGCAGCCCTGAGCAGCATTTTCTTCACCTCACTGTCTTCAATAACCACGAACCTCCATGGCTGGCTGTTCATCGCTGACGGTGCTTCGTTGCCTGCATCGATTATCGCATGGACGATATCCCTGGGGACCGGCTTGGCCTGATAAGACCTGACCGACCTTCTCTTCCTTATTGCCTCGATTACAGCATTCATAGGGTCCTCCTTCTTTCTGGTACAAGATAACTCCCTTTGCCAGACGCTCATCAGTATCCTTAGGTTTTCCACCCCCTGGCTGTTTCGATGGCAAAGTCCCCGAAGCTCCGTGGCGGATGTCCAAGGAGTTTTGTCAGATGTTCTATGTCAGACTGGCTCGCCTTAAGACCTTTATCCTGGAAAAAAGAATACATGAGCTTGAAATCAAAGACCATCCATGCCGGCAGGGACTGGAGCGACTGCTGCTCCCAGGCCTCGAGATTGTTACCGCCATACGAGATGGTTTTTCCGAGCGCGCGACCCCAGGCCTCTGCAGTGCTTTTCCCCGTGTGTACATCTGGCCCCACCAGGTTATAGGTCCGGCCTTCGTGGCCTGGCGTCATTACCACAACCGCTGCTGCCTCTGCGATATCCCGTATGTCCACACGCGACAAACCCACATCACCAATCGGTTGGGGGTAAATACTATTTTTGATCATGGCGTCCCTGAACCAGTAGTCATTTTGGAAGAAATTATTCGGCCGCAGGATGGTATAAGGAATCCCGGACGTCTTCAGAGCAGCCTCGACAGGGAGTTTTGAGCCGAAGTGCGGCAGATGCAATGCCTGCTCAAGATTATGCACCGACATATATGCAATGTGTTTTACCCCTGACATACGCATACCGTTCACAGCCATAAGGCCTTCATGCGTTTCGGTAGTGCTCACTGCCAACAACATGAATACACTATCTATGTCTTTGAACACAGAACGGATTGTGGCCGGATCGAGGAGGTCGCCGATGACCCCTTCAACCCCTACTGGCAGACCTTTCGCCTTATCTGCATTGCGCGTAAGTACCCGGACTACTACCTCGCGTGCAAGCAATGCGTACACTACCTGGGAACCCACTGTTCCTGTACCACCTATTACGAGAACCCTCATGGCTTAATCCTCCTTGTGGTCTGGACATCCTCTTACGTAATTATATATAGGTTTTCCTGAGCCTGCTATGCGGGGCAATGAGTGAATGTCTCCAAAGAGATCTGGTTGACACCGGTAAGACTGCGTTATTTCCGGCTTCTTGGCAGACCTCCAAGAAGTGATCCTCACAGGCAGAAAGATGGAAAAGGTTTCAATCAACCATGAAATGAAGAGGGATGCCCTGGCGTATGAAGGGCATCCCTTGATGAGATATCAATGACGTGTGTGTTCCATTGTTGGCTGTTTCTCAGGTGACGGGCTCATTTCCATTCCGCCCCGCTGCATCCCTCCTCCCATCATGCCGCAGCCCCGCATCATGTCCATACCTCCCCTCATCGGACCCATCTCGATCATCTCCTTCATCCTCTTCTTCTGATCAGGAGTGAGCAATGCCTTGACCTCTTCCATTGTGTTTATGTGAGCGAGGCGCATATCTGTCTCGATCACCTCTATCTGCTTCAGTTTCGCCTCGACCGCCCTCATGTCCACAGGGTCCTTGGCAAGGATCTCTTTCAGCTCCACTTTCGCAATCTGCTTGTCCGCCCTTTTCTTTATCATGCCTTTCATCTCTTTGCTCCTGATTGCCTTGACCGCTTCCTTCTGTTTCTCATCCAGGCCAAGACCCATGAGATGCTTCCACATGGGATGCTCCTCACCCCTCATGCCTTCCATTCCGTGATGTCCCATCTCACCCCCCATGTGCGTGCCATGCTGCATGCCCTTCTCCATTTTGTCCATGCAACCGCACATCTGGGCGTATGAACTCCCTGCTCCAAGGATCACCATGAGAAACACCAACAGTAACGCACCCTTCACTCTCTTCATCTTCGACCTCCTCAAGATTGATTTATTTCCATGCTGATGCCCTTATAAGGAAGAATTACTGCTTTTTCTTCTTCTGCCGGGATCTCAGCACTCACTGGGTTCCTGTTTAGTTTACATTCCTGAACGGTTTTGTCAATCAACCAACCGCCACTCTTCGTTGTTCCAGAGCACCTGTCAGAACAGGGTGTCTCACTTGGAAGGACTCAAAGGTTGCAATTGGGCTATCGCAACTTTATTCTTCCCGCTGCATGCCAAATAAAGATTGCCTTGAAGTGTCGCTGCCATATTTCGAACCACTCCGCCCCCGGAAGGAATTGCCCAGGTTGAAAATGACTCAGTCTTTGGATCGAACCTCACAATTGTATTGGGAGTGACGCCCGATTCACTGTACCAGATGCTGCCATCCTGAGTTACCACAATGCCATAAGGTCCGAAATCCCGACCGCCTGGAGAGGCCCACTCGCGTATTGAGCCATCTGACGGGGTGAACCGGCCCAGTTTTCCGCCTGGGTAGTCAGTGAAGTAGATAGCGTCATCAGCGGTAATTGCCAAACGCCTCGGCCGGGTATCCTTGGAAAGAGTATATTCTTTAATTTCCATAGACTCAGGATTTATACGTGCGAGCTTATTGGTTCCGAATTCACAGAAAAAGACGAGGCCCTTTGAATTAACCGCGATCCCGTAAGGCCGGGAATCAGGTGTGGGTGAAGATTTGAGCTTAACATTTCCTGTTTTGGGGTTTAACCGCCCTACCAGGTTCCCTGCCTGCACAGTAAACCATAGGATGCCTCTCTGGTCAAAGACAGGGGTGTGCGGATCGCGTGCTGGCTTGGGCAGGTGATATTCAATGATCTTGCCGGTTACCGGATTGAGCCGACCGATATACCCCTTGAAATTTGCCGTGAACCAGATATTACCCTCTTGATCCGCTACAAGCCCGTGGGGACCTGAATGCGGAGTATTCAATGGATATTCCTTTATTTCGCCTGTTTTGGGATTAAGCCTGCCGATGGTATTCGAGCCCATGCCAGTGTACCACAGCGAGCCGTCAGGGCCTGAAGCAGGATCGTGGGGGAATGAATTTGGTGTAGGAAGGTCCCATTCTTTAATAGTGACTGAAACCGGATTGACGGCAAATAGCGCAACCGGTACTGCCATAAGAACTACTATCTTCAAAAGAAATGTGTATTTCGTCATAGTTGCCCGGAAACATTTATTGTCCGGCTATAAGTGAAGTATACAATGATCCAGGAGGACTGACAAGGCCTCTCAGCTCACGTAAATGCTTCAGCCCCGTCCCTGCCAGTTGCTCTGTTGTTTCCCTTCACTGGACCAAAAGTCCAATGAAACAAGGTAGGTAAAAAGGGTATTCGGTCCACTGAAGTCACAGCCAACGGAGAAGAGGATATAGTGATTCTCACTCAGGTTGAGGAACCCTTCCACATTAAACCCTGTTTCATCACTTTCTCCTTACGCTTGGGAGATGTGTAAAAGATCTCTGCTCCAAGCCGTCCATTGTATCGGAAAAGAAAACTCCCCCTCATCCTTCCCCGCGGCTATTGCCCTTTTAGCCAGGACGACCACAACTGATTCTTTTGTACCGAGCAGTTTAGTATCGAAATATGCTATATTATTTTTTAAATTGATAGATATTGTCTATTAATAGTCTAGGAGGCCGGTTCTCCTTTGGTCTCAATCTCGTTATATCTCTTTCTTGTGGGCGGGTCAGGAGGATTCCTCTCAGGACTGCTGGGGATCGGAGGAGGCATCGTGATGTTCCCTGTTCTTCTCTATCTGCCGCCGCTTCTGGGCCTTGAGCCGATCACGGTCAAGGCAATCACCGGTCTTACCATGGCGCAGGGGTTTTTTGCTGCTTTTTCAGCAACATTCTTCTATAAGAGAGAGCGGCTTATAAGCAAGAGACTCGTCTTCACATTAGGGATTTCTCTTTTCGTTTCATCCCTCACAGGTTCCCTGCTCTCAAAAATGGTCCCTGACACGTTCATATTGCTCATATTCGGCGTGCTCGCAATCCTCGCAGCCATAATGATGCTTGTTCCAAGGGATTACAGTTCGGATGACCTGAGGGCCGAGGAGGTGAGTTTCAACGAAAGGCTTGCGGTCATAACAGGGCTTCTCAGTGGAGTGCTTCTGGGGATTGTGGGGCAGGGAGGCGCGTTCTTCATTATTCCGGTGCTGTTGTATGTACTGAAGATACCGCTGCGCATTGCGTTTGGAAGCACGCTCGCGATCGGGCTTCTCTCGTCAGGCGCCGGGCTTACAGGCAAGGTTGCCAC
>DASPUA010000330.1:0-2579 GCA_035623135.1 Thermodesulfovibrionales bacterium
CCTTGTTTTTTCTGAACACGCGGTCTCTTATGTCGGCAAACGCCTCTAGGAATACATGAAAGATCACAAAGGCGATGGTTCCGACAGTCAGGACAATCAGACCTTTCTCCGCGTAAAAAGGAATCGGGTTGTCCTTCCCAGTCGGTTTGTGGGTTATGGACGCGACAAACTTCTTGTTAGCTCCCGGATGGCATTTTCCGCAGGTAGCGGTCCTGTTTTCCCATGAGACAGGGGATGCAGGGTCGTCCCATTTCTTTATCCCATGAGCTCCATGACAGTCGACACAGGTAGGCACCCCCGAATGTCCCAGTTTATATTTCTTGCCGTGAAAGCTTTCATTGTACTTCTCAATGATGTGAGTGCCGAGATTGTATTTCTTTGCTATTTCTTCTTTCTCATGGCATTCCCCGCAAGCCCCGACCACATTTGCCCTATTCACCATGGATTCCCTAGATTGCCCGGGCATAATGTAATGGGCCGAGCCATGGCAATCAAGGCAGAGGGCACCATCATGCTGCTTTTTTTCGATGACATTCCTGCCGTGCACGCTCTCTGAAACCTGCTTATAAGTGTCGGAGTGGCACTCAGAGCACGCAGCGTAGGCCACTGCGTCTATCTGTGCCTTGGAAGAGATGAGGCTCGCCAGTTCAGTAATGTTCCTGGCGACTTCGGCGTTGGGCGCTTCGTGGGGGTTATCCTTAAAAGTCTTATGACAAGCGGTGCATCCCATACCGCCGTGAACAGACCTGGAGAAACGTCCTTCATCGACATACACTTCGATAAACGACCCTTTCTCAGTCCGGATCTTCCCTTTCATAGATCCGTGACAGGCAAGGCAGGTGAATGTTTCGGCAAATGCTGGCGGTGAGAGCAAGATCAATGATACCGGCAGGAGCGCCAGAAACAGCAAAAACTTTTTCATGTGTCCTCCTCTATATAAAAGTCTGACAGGCAATGCCTGCATAAAAGAATTGTCTAAATCGTATATACAAAGGGACCGTCTCGCGTTGGCAGGTTGAAAAGAGGAGATGAAAGATCCAGAACGAGAAATTTCTGGCACAATTCTTCTTGTCTTTTCGGACACCTTTCAGCCCCCTTCGTTCTGAAGTGGTCAATGCAAACGATTTTACAATTACGCACTCAATTTTTCAATCAAAAAAACTTGTCGATTTGTAAAACGGCAGGCGAGATTGGGGGGAAGTTTTAAACTTCCCCAGTCAACAAACTATTCGGCCTTGACGTGTGCTTCCTCGGCAGGCGCCTTTGCGCCAGCCTTGCTTGTGAGGGCCTCTGTCGCATACCCCACCGCAGTTCCGAATATGGCCCCTACCACTATGCTGACCGACCCTATGCAGGTGATGCCTACCACTACACCAGCCGCAACAGCAAGCCTCACCAGCACCGTAGCCTCAAGCGGCCCTCCAAACAGATGATTCATCAGCACCAGTATCCCATAACTGCCAAAATAAAACCCAGGTACTATTCCAAATGCCAGAAACGCTATCCCCCCAAGCACCGCCCCTACTTTCGTCCCCATCCTCACCATCTCTTTCCTCGCTTTCATCTCCTTTTCCTCCTTTCAGGTTTGTTGTCACTATCTGTCTATCTCTGTCTATTTATGCTTAGCCTCTGCGGTTGCTGTCTCACCAACCCTCAATGCGTCGATAATGTACCCGATAAGCCATCCTGCCACTGTCGAGCCAGCTACAAAAATTATCCCCGATACCAAAACCCCTACAAGCATCGACAGACCAACTATCAGTCTCGGCAACAGTGCTGAACTGACCGGCATCCCAAAAAGGCTGCCCGCAATATTGAGCCCTATTACCCCTCCAATGAACGAACCGGGCAGTAACCCCAGTACTGCAAAAAGTACCAAGCCAGCTCCTGCACCTATGTATGCCATCTTTCTTGCCATCTCCTTCGTCTTCATCTCTTTGTCCTCCTCTCTTCCGTCTTCCTCAGGCTTCACTAAACTAAAAAGCAGGTTCCATGCCAAATTAAAACCCACTGAATTAACAATATATTTCGAATAAATGCCTTTGCAATACTGAGAAAGTATAGAATATCTTTCGCAAGATTGCGAAAAAATAATTTTAAACGACTGCACGGGAATTTGAACCACAGATACGTCCTGCTAATAGAGATTCGTTCCCGAAAGATTCTCTGTTCGCGTCTTGTCCAAATGGGTAAGATGAACTGGCAATTGCTTCTTAAAAGTGAGGATGACCATTGCCGCAAAGATCAATGACGATGCGAGATAGACCCACGCACCTACAAAAGAGCCGGTCATATCCTTGATGAAACCGGTAACATAGGGTCCTACAAACCCGCCGAGGTTGCCGCATGAATTGATTAAGCTTATCGCGCCGGCCGCCGCTGTTCCTGACAGAAATGTCGTCGGATATGACCACCACACTCCGAACGGAGCATATGTCCCGATTGCGGCAAGTATCACGAAAAAGAAGGCCATCCACTGGTCTCTCACAAAAACGCCGATTCCCAACCCAATAGCACCGATAAAGAGACCAGCGGCGCCGTGCCATCGAATCTCACTTCTTTTCGATGAAGAATGTCCG
>DASPUA010000331.1:0-2875 GCA_035623135.1 Thermodesulfovibrionales bacterium
ACGACAGACCTTCTCCACCAGGGAGACAGTTTTTCGAAAGTAACGTTTTTCTCTATCATGGTATTTTCCTTAACCTGAATCTATCTCTCAAGCTGCTGGGGATATTCGGTTAGAATCGTCGGTCCTTTCGGGCCCACCACCACCGTGTCTTCTACCCGGACTCCCCAAGGACCCGTGTACAACCCACAATTGCCTACGGCGATAACGACATTCGCCTCCAAGGGAGGTGGTTCTTTCTCCCCGTGGAAGAAGGCATGGCCTGGAGGCAGAGGAGATTCTTCGAAGTCAATGCCCACGCCATGAATGGGAGGTCCAAAGATATGCCCGCCATGCCCTCCTTCTTTGACCACTTCATGAAGCGTCTGCTCCAACTCAACCATTCCAACTCCTGTCTTCGCCCTGGCGATGGTGCTTTGCTGAGCTCTCAGGTATAGATTGTAGGCGGCCTGCTGCTCGGCAGTGGCTCTACCCACGCACACCGTCCTGCAGATATCCGCACTATAGCCGTTGACAATAGGATGAATGTCGATCATCACCAAATCGCCCGCCTGCAATTTACGAAGTGTTGGAAGACCGTGCGCAATATTCGTGCGCGGGCCAGAAGAGACATAAGTGCGCCAGAATTCCTCTGCGCCGGCCCGTCGCATGGCATACTCCGCTTTGGCCGCCACCTGGCTCTCCGTCATCCCTGGTTTCAAAGCACCCACGGCTGCTTTCATTCCCTTTACAGCCACTTTTGCTGCCGCTTTGATACGCTCGATCTCCTCTTTATCTCTGATGATACGAAGATCAGATAAGAGATGGGTGCAGTCTTTGACGTTTATTCCAGGGGGTTTTGCATGCGGATGCGTCAGCATACCCATCATGGATTGGGTAAGAAAAGTATACTCCAGACCTACCGTCCCTTCGTTGATTCCAAAATGTTCAAAGTTGTGGGCGATGGAATGGATCATACCTACTTCGTCATCAAAGCCAACGATGTGATCAAAATGTGCAAGGTTTTTTACGTCTTCCACATCTGTTTGTGGGACGCCCAGAGCTACCTTCCTATCCTGAGTAATCATGGCGTATGAGCAGAGCCGCCTGTCACCTGTCAGGTAGAACATATTCGAAGGCTTCGTGAGCAAGAGGACGTTAAGACCTGCCTCTTTCATCAATCGGCTGCATCGCTTCAGGCGCTCCGGATATCGTTGAGCAGACATTTTTAAACCTCCGTTTCGTCCTCTCTAGGTCCGCTTCACTCGACCCTCCTCTATTCCTCCCTTAAGATAAGGGGGGCTGCAAAGGAGGGGATACCGCTGACACCAGATGCTGATGAACTTTACTTCTTTTTTGCCTTTTCGCGCATTTCCAGCGCCATTTCCTTAATCTCCGTCAGGTCCCTCTGCATCTCGCTCCAGCCATACCAGAAGGTATAGTCCGGGTTCGCGTGAAATGCCCCTTCGAATGTTCTCATTCGGTGTTCGAGAAACATGACAAAGAGTTTTTGCTCGACGATGGTTGGGGCGTCGGAAAAGGTGAGCAAGTCCGGGAATGGATAAGCATAGTTTTTGGGCTTGGGAAGGGTGCCTTCTTTGTAAAGACTGGCTACTGTCCGGATCGCCTCTGCCATGAGACGGTCAGCGTATTTAATCGTCGCATCGCCCTTTGTCAGCTCTGCTTTAGCAAAATTGATAGAGTGACATCGGTTACATGTCTTGATCATCTTATCCCGTTCTTTCTGCCAATCTTCTTGGGTCAGCCGGGCCACATTTGCCGCCTTCACCACGTCTAAACGGCTGGTTGGTATCCCTTCAGGGTCGAGAACCCCAAGGGCCTGTAGAATCGTTGCACGGTCAGCGGCCCACTGCTTGTCCTCTGGCATGGGGAGTCTCACGGCAAGAAATCCCCAAGCGGTGAGTACACCGTGATTTCCGTTCTGCATATGGCAGGTCTGACAGGTGGGGGCGGAAATGGTTGAAGGAAGCATCTTGATTTGCTTAAGCATGTATCGAACGCCATGTTTCGAGCCAGAATACATCTCCCATTGAGGATGGTCGAAACCCGTGTGGCAGGTCTGGCAGGCCTGGGGTTGCTTCGCTTCTTGAACGGAGAAAGTATGCCGGGTATGGCAGGCATCGCAGGAAGCCAGACCAAATCCTGCGCCTTCCTGTTTTAATTCCTTTATATCGGTTTCGCTTTTCAGCCCAATCTTGTGGCATCCCCCGCAGCCCTTCATGCCTTCGATCAATTCCATGGGTTGCCAGTGTACGGTAGGCATTGCCTTCATCGCAGCCCACGCAATAGCGTGTTTTCCGCTTTTGAATTGTTTTAGCCGTGCTTCATGGCACGCTCCACACGTATCAGGTGTAGGAATTTTCGCATTTGCCACATCTTGGGCTGATTTGTGTTGATCACCATGACAGTCTGAACAGCTAATCTTATTCTGCTGGTGCTTGCTCAGCTGCCAGTCCGAGACAATATTAGGCGTAATTTTCTTATGGCATTCCACGCATACTTGGGCTGAAGCAGTAGAGATAAAGGCCAAACTAAAGAAAATGATAACCGCCGTTCGAAATGTTATTTGTCCCATGTCTCCCTCCTTTTGAAATCATACGCCAATACAAACGCATTCGGTATCATGACATGTCGTTGAATTGCCCCTCACCGCGTCTCTCTCCCCAGACCCGCCTGTCCTGTACCGTGTGAGGTTCAGGACCTGTCGGTAGGCAAGGAAGAGGGCAGGGGGGTGCTTGGGCATGATAAGATTATTAGCCGGTCTCCTTGGCCCCAGTCTTCATCACCTCTTTTCATTCTAAACACCTAACCCTCCCCATTTCAATCTTTTTTTTCAAGACCCCTTTTAAAATTGTTTGGGAAATAAAGATACGTCTGA
>DASPUA010000332.1:0-2676 GCA_035623135.1 Thermodesulfovibrionales bacterium
CCACTCCTTTATCAGTTATCAGTTCGAGACAACCCACCGACTGCCTTCTTACCAGGAGTGGCTTAAGAGACAGAATCTGGTTCCTGCCTACGAGGTGCACCGGAGATTCCTGCAGCACCTCCAATGGCATTGCACGGGGAAGCGGTGGGTACTCAAAGCACCGGCCCATATGTTCGACTTTAGGGCCATGTTCCAGGTATATCCTGATGCCTGTGTCGTGATGACCCATCGCGACCCCATCGAAGTGACGGCATCCAATGCCAGCCTCACTGCAACACTCAGGAGCGCATTTAGCGATGAAGTGGACCCACTTGAAGTCGGACCTGAGTGCAGCAGGAGATGGGCCGACGCAATCAACAGGACGCTCCTTGCCCGAGACCTCAATTGTGCTCCTGCAGACCAATTTCTGGATCTATACTACGTTGATCTGGTGGCTGATCCTGTGGGCACAGTCCGGAAGGTTTATGAGCATTTTGACCTGACCTTTCCTGATGAGTTGGACCAAAAGATCACCCAATTCCTTAACCTGAACCCTAATGACCGCTTCGGGAAACACCGGTATAGCCTGGAGAGGTTCGGTCTTAACGTTGATGAAGAGAACAGGCGGTATGCGGTATACAGGGAGCGCTTCCGGCTTTGAGTGTTGGGAAAAGATGAAGTTGACAAGGTCGCCTTTGTCTGGTATAAGATAACAAACTCTTGCTAACCTTTCTCTTTTATAAAAGCGACGGGAAAAATCACCCGGCAATGAGAGGACACTGATATGAAAAATTCTACAGCCGTAATTATCCCGGGAATTATTTGTATTCTTGCACTTATCATCACGGGATGCGCCTCGAATACTCCCAAGGGGGCGAAGCTCTTTGTGAGTGAACGCTGCATATACTGCCATACCTTCAAGGGACAGGGTGCAAAGATAGGGCCAGAGCTTACCGATGTCACGAAGAGGAGAAGTGATGACTGGATCAGGGATCAGATCAGGAACCCTAAGCTCCATAATCCTCAGCCGGGAATGCCGGGTCACGAATATCTTTCGGCAAAGGAAATCAACGCCATAATAAAATTCCTGAAGTCTTAAAGTACGGACAGACGATCCATTCCTGCAGATGTGCTCAGCTCAATTCAAAATCCTCCCAATATGATTTATCTCATAGCACTCTGAATTCGCCATGGTAAAATAAAGGTATGCTTAAGGAAGGATGTCCGGGAAGTAAAGAGATCAGAAACCCCTATCCGGAAGAGATTGTATGCTTCTGGTGCGAGAGCCGCAACGAAATCTGGAGTGACGAATCAGAGATCGCATGTAAGCATTGCGGGAAGACGATCTCCAGAGAGATGGGGTTTACCTGCCTGCAGTGGTGTCCTGCGGCAAGGGAATGCGTAGGTTCTGAGAAGTACGATAGGCTGATGCAGGCTGTAAAGAAATAGTATTAGCCTTTCACACAGCTTCAAGACCTTACCCTTCCCATAAGCGTGTACCGTGTTTTTTGTATGGTCCGGTCTATCATATTTTGAAAACCCATGGTTCTGTGCTACCATCTTCTTACCAGGTGGGCCACTATGATTCCATCCCTCAAGACCAAACTCTCCGTAACTTTCGCCAAAAAACGTCAGGAAGAAAATGGATATATCCTTTTTCCATATTCCGGGTTTCTTTTCAAGATCCCGCGGTATATGGATGACGGACGCGTAAGGTTGCGACCCCTGAGAATCTCTGACATTGCAATCATTCATGACGATTTACAGAATGGAGACATTCTGAAAACTATTGGGCTGACCAGACCTCTTACCGGATCGTGGATTTACTTTTGGTGGTGGGTGAGAAAGACATTGATGTTCAGGTATGCCATAGAGGCTGACTCAAGGCTTGTAGGTCTTATGGGCCTGTATCACGTATTGCCAGGGAACTCAACGGAGCTTACTTTGGTAGTGGCGGAGGAAAAGAGCAGACGCCTTGGCTATGGGAGTAGGGCGTTCATACTCATCACACAAGCTCTCAAGAAATATTCCAGTGTAGAGCAGCTAATTGTCAAGGTAAAACAAGATAATAACGCTGCTTGTTCGTTCTGGTCAAAACTTGGTTTTAAGCATCTCCATGATGAGAACAGTTTCCACGTCATGTCCTTTATGGTGAAGTCACTGCATAACGAGCTTTAAGCAGACAGGATGAGATTAAAGATATTTTATATATCCGTAAAGACTTCTTAATGTGTATAATAGATAAACTGGCTGAGATGCGAAACAAATAGGGAAACGAAAGGAGAGAGGAAATGTTTGGGTTAGGAGTGCCTGAATTGATGGTCATCCTGGTCATCGCCCTCGTGGTTTTTGGCCCGAGTAAACTCCCCTCCCTGGGAAAGAGCCTGGGAGAAGGGATCCGTGGATTCAAGGACGCACTGGAGAATAATCCTCAGGAAGAGAACAAAAGAGTAGAAAAATAGCTCTCTCATGACAAAAGTTCTCCTTCCCGTTGCTGCGATCGTTCTTTTCATCTCGTTTTTCAGACTTGGTTCTGTGGCGCTCTTTGATGTTGATGAGGCAGTCTTCTCAGAGGCAACAAAGGAGATGGTGGAACGGTCTGACTGGATAACCCCTACCTATAACGGGGAAAACCGCTACGACAAGCCCATTCTTTTTTACTGGCTCATGGCAGCCTCGTACAAAACCTTTGGCATT
>DASPUA010000333.1:0-3248 GCA_035623135.1 Thermodesulfovibrionales bacterium
TTCTTGTACCCGGATCTCAGAATACAAAACGTGCATTACACGATTATGAAAAGCCCGTGAATTTTTCATGAAGCAGAGGTCAGTAATGAAAAAGGACTGATCTCTCTCTGTGAAGGCAATAAGTGGGAAAAGAACAAAACAGACTTAACAGAAAAATAACCTTACTGTAATAGCAGCGCAATATTCCCATGGTATAACCCACTGATGACAGAACTATTGCATATAAGTGGCCAGTTCCCCTATCTTGGGCTTTTCATGGCCCTCATCCTGGGGAGTATAGGATTGCCCTTTCCAGAGGATGCAATCCTCCTGTGGTGCGGGTTTCTTATCTCCAAGAATACGGTCGAGCCTCTGCCCGCGCTTTTGGTGGTGTATTCAGGGGTTATCATAAGCGATCTCCTCCTATTTTCCATCGGCAGAAGGTATGGCCGGTTACTTGTAAGACACAGGCGATTTCAGCGCATACTCTCTCCTGAGAAACTTGTTGCTCTTGAACTCAAGTTCAGCACGCATGGGGCTCTCCTTATATTCATAGGCAGACATATCTTTTGGCTTAGGGCAAAAATATTCCTGGCAGCGGGAGTAATGAAGATGCCTCCCCGTAAATTCCTCATCGCTGATGCCATTTCCGCACTGTTGTTCGTTGCTGCAATGGTTGCTGCGGGGAACGCCGGAACAGAATGTCTTCCCTCTCTTAAAGGCCTTGCTATACAGCCATGGTATGTTGTCCCTTCAGCACTAGTCATCCTTACAGGTATCTTCGTTCTTCTCCGTCACCTCAATCCAAAACGACAAAACTCCTGCACCCATATACCACTGTGCCATAAGGAACTATCACAGATGAATCCGTTGGATGGCCTTTAGACCGTCTCACTTTCTCATAGTAATCTGGACGCCTGTTCAGCCACTGATGAGCGAGCTGTCTTATTCAAATTCAGATAACAAAAATTCTCTTCATTAATGAACTTACTAATTAAGTAAGCAAGTCCGTTCGAATAAGAGTCAAGGAATGGATGGTCCACCTGCTCCAGGTCACCGGTAAAGACAATTTTTGTGCCCTCGCCACACCGGGTAATGATGGTTTTGGTGTCAATTGGTCGCAATTGCTGCGCCTCATCCACAATGAAATATCGTCTCGGCAGGGAGCGTCCCCGTATATACGTAAGAGGTTCGATCTGGAGAACGCCAGAGTCGATCAGATATTGATAACTTCTGTATCGCACTGACACATTGTCCTTTATCAGCCCTTTTGGAGTCCCCACGATAATCTCCAGATTATCAAAAATTGGCTGCATCCAGGGATGAAGTTTTTCCTGTATATCGCCTGGTAAGAAACCAATGTCATTTCCACCCAAGGGGATCGTGGGTCTCCCTACGAGAACCTGTTCATACAATGGAGACTTCTTGGTCGTTTGATGGAGTGCGGCACTCAACGCGAGAAGAGTCTTCCCTGTGCCCGCAGTCCCGGTGAGAGCCACAATTTCAATATCAGGTCTGGTTAAGGCATCGATTGCACATGCCTGTTCCACATTCTTGGGAGAGATGGTGTCCAACGATCTGCCATTCTTTATCTTCGTCTCCGAATCCCTGCCCTGCAATCTGAGTAAATCGGTGCCTGACTGCACATATCTCACTGAACGTATTCTTCTCAAACACTCTTGCCTCCTCAGGACCCTTCCATATTCTTTATAGATGGAGGTCTTATCATGTTTATAGTCCTGTGACACAATCCCGAAGGACTCTGCCTTGATTCTCACCGCAGTATCTTTTGACACCACGGCCACAGTGTAAGCGTTATTTTTTTTCGCCGTACTCGCCGCCACAGATATTATCCTGTTATCCGGTGAATCCTTCACTGACAGATGCGAATGCTCATCCGTCGCTATTTTCAATGTCCCCCCTTTGCCATTCGGGATTGCCACACCTCTCGACAAATCACCATGCCTTCCATTACCGTTCTTGCACAGTGACCCAATAAGTTTTAAGGCCTGACGCGCTGAGTACGGTATCTCGCCCTCCCCTTTTTTTAGCTCATCGAGCTCTTCAATAACCGTGATGGGGATAATAATGTCATTGTCCTCAAATCTGAAGATGGATTTAGGGTCATGAATGAGCACATTGGTATCAAGCACGAAAATATGTTTCATCTACCGTCCTCCTGTCGTATGGCGGTTTTTTGGAAACCCACACTCGAGACACCTTCATGCACATCTTTAGTTTTTTGCAATATTAGTTTCGCGAAACATAAGCGCCGGCAAGCATGATTTGCTTCGTCTGGGACTTCCTCACAGAAAGAAGGGGCGTTCAACTCCCTGGGGCCCCTGTGCGCCGCAGAAAGCTTGAAACACTCGCGAGGGCAGGTAAGTTCTGCTTATGCTGCTGCATCCGAACCATCCATACCGTGGTAAGAGTAAAATATGTATAACTCGTCCTCATGAGAGGGGCCTCTACGAAAGGTAAAAGGGATGAAAGCAGGGTGCTTTTTGGCAGGGCTTTGAGAGTGAGGATGGTGTCCTGCCTCATCTCAGCAGGCATGGGATGTGGCTCCTCCACTATAGGAGACCCATTTTTTTTGCTCACTGTCAAGCGCTTCTGCCCCTTATGGCATTCACAAGACGGTATCTCCATGACCACAGTCCGTTGTCAGGGCAGGGCAACATGACTGAGTCTTTGCCGATAATAAACCTGTTGCCCCTCCACACGACCGTGGTGCTCACAAGAGGGACGAACCAGAGAAGCCCTATCACCATATCTTTCACCGGTGCAAGGAAATAGAGCAAAGGGTTAAGGTCTGAACCAGTGCGTCTGCCCATGTAATAATCACTGGCTGTTTTCAGAAGACTTACGAAGAGCCCAAAGGATACAGTGATTTTGGATGCCTCCCAGAACACTATGGGAAGCGAAGACATAAAAACGGCGTTTCCCATCAATTCAGAAAGATATCTGAGTCCTCCGATCTTCCATCTGAGCTTTCCCCATCTGGTGTGCCTGTTGATGAATTTCCCGATTCCCCAATAGTGATTCACGTTCTGTATCATATAGTGTGACAGGACCACCTTTTTCCCCTTTTCATCCATCATCTTGCCGATCATATAATCTTCAGCCAGTATGTCCTTAAACGCCCTCAGGCCACCAATGGCATCGAGGTCCCCTTTTCTCATGAGCATGGATTTGCCCACTACACAGGGCATGTGAAGGAATTTGTCAAGGAAGCAGACGCTTCCCATGACAAAGGAGTTCATGTGGAG
>DASPUA010000334.1:0-5197 GCA_035623135.1 Thermodesulfovibrionales bacterium
GGGGCTGCTTAGGAAGCATTTTTTCTTTGATCTGAGAAATGTCTACGAGCCGGAAAAGGTGAAAAGGCTCGGGTTTACGTATTCCTGCGTTGGGCGGTGATGCGAGGTTCTTAATGGCTTTGCTCATATGTTCATTGGTACGGCGTCCGTCATCCCCACAATCTGCCTGAAGCGGAGCGCCGGAAATCCTTCGGAAAACGAAAAAAAGATTCCGGACACGCGGAATGGCGGACAATGTGGCGATACGTATGGTCTCTTTTGTAAATGCGGGGATCATAATTTATCCGGACTGGTAACTTGACGATATGGTATTTTTGTATTACTATTCACTCATCACTATTCAGTGATAACTGATGTGCGGGCGATTAGCTCAGCGGGAGAGCACTGTCTTCACACGGCAGGGGTCGCTGGTTCGAAACCAGCATCGCCCACCATGGTTTTTCAACAAGGTGCGATCATTCTGCAGGACTCTTTTTATTAGGAATGTCTGGTTGGGTGGGCTGTAATCATTTGAACATCCAGCATCACACACATTTCTCAGCCATCTACTAAGATCCCGAAAACAGGGAGGGGGAAAGGTAGTCTGCAGGGAAAATGATACAACTCCTTATCAGAAACAGAATCAGAAAACACAGGGATAGAGAAAGTGAAATACGGGAAGAAGATATCGCATGTGCGAGTACCATACTCTTTTCGGTTTTTGCCCGCTATGGCGACAGTGTCATTGCGTTTAGGGTTATCAAAGAGTTCTGCGAGCAAAATCCTGGGAAGCGCTACCTTCTGCTGACCACTCATCAGTCTCTCCCCTACGCCAGAAGCATCCTCGGGGACATGGCTGAATGCTATAGTGTAAACAAACGAAGGAACCCTCTCAGACTTCTTTATCTTGCGAGCGCACTCACCACTATGGATATTGATGTTGCATTTAATCCCTGGTCCCATGGTGAAGATTCTGAATTTTTCCTGACTTTTGCAAGGAAGTTCCGGTCTTACAGAAGTTTTGCAAAATATACCCAGGAATACAATCTTTACTACAGGGCAAGAAATTATATGAGACTTCCGGAGAAGAGAATTAATCTGTCTCCATCAGTTTATGGTAATGCGCAAAAGATTCTCCTTGTACCTTTTTCTACCGACATGAGGAAAACCCTTGATCGCACAGACCTGGCGCGTTTGATAGAGCAGACAGTGGCGCATTTCCATGACTCGGAGATTACCATTGGTCTTTTCAGAGATGAGTTGAGAAGTGCGGAGGGGTTGCCGGGCAAGAGGTTCTTTTTTGGGAAGAGCCTTTGCAAATCAGAAGAATTCCTAAGATTGCTTAAAGCTTCAGACCTGCTCATCAGCGTTGATTCGGGGCCTTTGCACCTGGCAGATGCGCTAGGCGTCAGAGCAATAGGCATCTTCGGCCCCACTGCACCAGAAACAATTATGCATAAAGACAGCACCATCGTTCCGTTAAGGATCAAGCAACTGGAGGGAGTCTTTTGTTATGTGAAAAGTTGCACAAATCCTCAGTGCGTGCACGACCTCTTTAAAGACAATTTTCTCGCGCATCCCGCATTCGTTAATTTTGATACGCTTCCCGTACTGGAAGAAAGGACATGCAGGATAAGAAGCACGACCTCATCCGAGCTCATCTGCTGAATATGGTATCGTCTCTTCATGCGTATAATTGAGTGACATCTTATGAAACCACGCGCACGTCTACAGTCTCTTTATGTGATCCCAAAGGGTAACGATTCCCCCGTGTCACATACCCTTCCACGTCTACGTGAAATGCTTTGAGAAGTATTATAGTTCCGATCTTTGCATGTAAGAATTCCTTGTGCAATTCTAATTAGGAGTGCAGAGACCGAACACGGACAATGCACTGGTTAAGGAAAGTTTTTTCCGGTCAGAAGAAGACGGCGGGGGGCCCAGCAGACAGGAGTACCCTGTCATTGATGGTCCGTGTGATGGGCGGTCTTTTTCTGGTCATAATGGCGTTGGTCCTCTGTTTTCTGATCACTCTTTTTGTGTTCTATCTCATCGGTTTGCTTTTCAGCAAGTACTTCACATAAGGGATAAGCGAAGAGACGGGTGCCTCTCCTACAAGAAGGACACTCATGAATAAAATGGGACAGAAGTGTGGCGCGGTTTGGGAAAGGATTGCCCGCGATGTTTGTTGATCAATCAAAAGGACTGGAGAAGGTCAATGAACTCCCTTAATTTTTTCTTCCCGGCTTCTTCCATTTCCACAAACTCTATCCCTGCATCATAGCGCCTCGGCGTTTTTCCGGCTATTTCCGAACAATAGGCGACCCTCCCGAGAAATTGTACCTCCTCTTTATCTTCAGGAAAGACCAGTCCCATATGGAACTTATTGTCCACCTCCAGCTTCAGGTCTGTCTCCAGAAGCATTCCGCCCAGGCTTATCATCTTCACAGCGTAATCCTTGTGGAAGCCCAGAATCGTAGCCTTTTCCGGTTCAACGATATTGACCCTGAGTCCCTTCAAGCGTACCCTGAACTTTTTCTCAACGACATTGGATTCGATGAACTCAATAAGCTCGTTTCCCTTGTAGGTGAAGACGTCTTTAAACTGAATTCCCACCTCATAATGCGGTACCATTTCACCCCGCTCATTCTTTTTGAGTTCAGTCATTTTTTCCCACACAACAACACCAAGGACCGAAACAACACTTTCTTCGGACTCGATTTTGAGCGTATATTCCCCTCCCATATTGAGTTTTTCACTTAAACTGAGCGCCGCACCGCCAAAGCTTATGTTCAGGAGCCTGACTTCGGTAGAAAAAAGCATCTTGCAATGGATATCCATTCCCTCAATAATGAATCTCCTGTGTTTCCTCCGCTCTTCCATGGTGAATTACTTGTCCACTCCCTTTTGTGAAATCTCCTTCTTCCTCACACTGCAGACTTGTTTTCAGAATACCAGAATCATGCAGGAAAGAGAAGAGGGTGAAAATACTGAGTGGGAAACACAAAATTACTTTGTCAATTCCGCGCCAGATGACTTATAATTTATGTCATGGAGCTTCTGAGACAGGTGCGCTGGCAGGATGTCTTGGATATTGTCTTTGTGGCAATAATCATCTACCGTGTCTTGTTGATCATAAAAGGCACCAGGGCGGCCCAGATGCTGATAGGACTCGGCCTTTTGCTCCTCGCTTCCCTCCTGTCAGGCTACCTTGAATTGTACACGGTGAACTGGATTTTACAGAGCCTCTGGGCCCAGATCGTCATTGTGCTCATTATACTGTTTCAGCCGGAGATCAGAAGGGCGCTCGCACACATGGGTGAAGCAAGGTTCCTCAGTGCCTTCACCCCTGCAGAAGAGTTGAAGTCCCTGGACGAGATCGTGAAAGCAGCAGTCGCTCTCGCGAACAGAAAAATGGGCGCACTCATTGTCATAGAGAGGGATACCAGCCTTAGGGATTTTGTGGAGATGGGGACGCTCCTTGACGCAAAGGTCTCCAAGGAGATACTCCTGAGTATTTTTCATCCTTCATCCCCTATCCATGACGGAGCAGTCGTAATTCACGGCAACAGGATAATTGCTGCCGGGTGCTTCCTGCCCATCGCCTTAAGTACCGAAGTGAGTAAGGCCTTTGGCACACGACATCGTGCAGGGATTGGCCTCACCGAAGAGACGGACGCGATCGCGATCATTGTGTCCGAAGAGACAGGGACGATCTCGATGGCTGCAGCAGGAAAACTGGAGACACAGATTGACATGGAAAATCTGAGGAACAGGTTAACCGATATTTTTACTACTGCTGAGCGGAAAAAGGTTTCGAGAAAACCTGGAAGGCTCAAGGAGACCATGTGATAAAGAGGCTTTTTTGGGAAAACCTTGCCTTCAAGGCTGCTGCAGTGGTTCTCGCGATAATTCTCTGGGTTTTTGTGACATCAAAGGGACAAACAGAGATGGCCCTGAGTGTCCCTATTGAATATGCAAATATTCCTTCGGGGATCGAGATATCAAAGCACACGGTAACCGCTGCGCAAATCGTGGTAAGGACCCATGAGAGTCTCAGCAAGAACATACGACAAGAAAATGTCCGGGTCTCTGTGGATGTGAGCAGGGCAAAGAAAGGGGAAGAGATATTCCCCCTCAGGAAGGACGATGTAAAGGTGCCCTACGGCGCGACAGTTACGAAGATCGAACCGGCGACCGTAAAGGTCGTGTTCGAGGAAACAGCCTCAAAGAAGGTGCCCGTTAAGCCCGAGGTGACAGGAAGCCCTGAGCAGGGCTATGTCGTGAAGCGCATAGAGGTCAGCCCGGAAGAGGTGGTCATTGAGGGCGCGAAATCAGAGGTGAGGAAAGTGGGGGTGCTAAGGACGGAGCCCATCGATATTTCGGGATTAACGGAGGATTTGAAACAGGAAGCGAAGATCGAGGGAACGGACGGTAATACAAGAACAAAAATTGACAAGGTGAATGTGCGCATCACGATAGCGCGGAGGTCCAGATGAGGCTTTTTGGAACAGATGGCATAAGGGGAAGGACCAACAGCCCTCCCATGACACCCGAGAATGTTCTCAGGATAGGTATGGCTGCAGCAAAGGTGCTCAGGAAAGAACACGGGAGGAACATGGTCATTATTGGCAAGGACACGAGGCTCTCAGGGTATATGATTGAGAGTGCGCTCACATCGGGCATATGCTCAATGGGTATGGATGTTATCCTTACCGGACCTCTCCCTACGCCGGGCATAGCTTTCCTCACGAGGGCGTTACGGCTCGATGCCGGGATAGTGATCTCAGCGTCTCATAACCCCTTTGAAGACAACGGAATAAAGTTTTTTTCCTCAGAGGGGTTCAAGCTGCCCGACGAACAGGAAAGGGAAATCGAAAGACTAGTGACAGACGGGCATCTGGGGTCCAGAAGACCGGCAGGTGCGCATATAGGGAAGGCGCACAGGCTGGAGGACGCAACAGGAAGATACATAGAGTATATTAAATCGACCATTCCACGGGGAGGTACGCTGGAAGGGCTTAGGGTGGTAGTGGACACGGCAAATGGCGCGGCATATAAAGTCACCCCCTGGGTACTCAGGGAACTCG
This sequence comes from Thermodesulfovibrionales bacterium, assembly GCA_035623135.1. Lineage (GTDB taxonomy): Bacteria > Nitrospirota > Thermodesulfovibrionia > Thermodesulfovibrionales > UBA9159 > DASPUA01. The sequence continues at coordinate 5,070 of DASPUA010000334.1, forward strand.
GGGCCGAAGTCATCACCATGCACGATATGCCCAATGGAGTCAATATCAATGCAGGGTGCGGCTCTCTCCACGTGGAAGGCCTCTGCAAAGCGGTGAAACTCCACAAGGCCCATGCCGGCATTGCCCAT